>SEEV01000908.1 GCA_004211695.1 Rhodococcus sp. (in: high G+C Gram-positive bacteria) | reverse complement strand
GTGATTGTGGTGTTGCCTGCGCTGTCGCGCAGGGTCGCCAGCATGGCCACCAGGGCGGCGAGGGCGTCCGGGGCGGCGCCGCCGAACATGCCCGAGTGCACCTCGGAGGTGAGGGCGTGCACGGTGACCACGACATTGACCATGCCGCGGAGGCTGATGGTCGCCGCGGGTCGGCCGACGGCGGCGTTTCCGGTGTCGCAGACGAGGATCGCGTCGGCTCGCAGCAGGTCGGCGTGGTCGGGGACGAAGGATTCCAGACCGCCGGTGCCCTGTTCCTCCGAGCCTTCGACAACCAGCTTCAGGTGCACCGGCACCTCGTCGTCGAGGGCGCGCAGCGCCGTCAGGTGGGCGAGGATGTTGCCCTTGCAGTCGGCGGTCCCGCGTCCGTACCAGCGTCCGTCCTTCTCGGTGAGCTCGAAGGGAGGACTCTGCCAGGCGGTGTCGTCCAATGGTGGCTGGACATCGTAGTGCGCGTAGAGCAGCACGGTGGGCGCCTGCGGGTTCGGGCAGTTCCTCGAACCCACCACGGCGAGGCTCCCGTCGGCGGTTTCTTCCAGACGGACGTCGGCGAAGCCGAGTTCGCTGAACTTCGTGCGCACCCAGTCGGCGGCGTGTCGGCATTCTTCGGGTGGGTACTGGCGCGGGTCCGCCACGGATCTGATGGCGACGAGTTCGGCGAGTTCGTCCCGCACCTGCGGCATCAGACCGCTGATGCGCTCTCTCAGATCCATCGCCTACTCACCTGCCACGTCACTGGTCGCGAGGCCGCCGACGAACTGCTGGAATTCGGGTAGCTTCTCGGGGCAGTAGATCTCGATGATCAACTGTTCCCCTTGGACCACCCGGTCGTCCACCACGACCGGCCGGGTGCCCGGTCCGCCGGCTCCATTGACCATCTGGGTGAGCAACGTGGCCCGGGCCAGGGGCGCATTCGGGTTGGCGCAGATCGCCCCGCCGTCGTCCCCGAGCACCCCGACGATCTGGTCGTGCGACGGTGTGCGGGCGCCAGCCTGGTCGAGGGCCGCGATGAGCTGATCCGCCTTGGCCTCGGCTTCTCGGTTCGACGACACATAGGGAAACAGGAGCAGGGCGATGACCGTGAGGATCACGATGATGAATGTGACGAGACCGTAGATGATCATGCGGTCGCGTCGGCTCGAGGCTTCCGACCCGGTGGTCATGACGAACTCACCTCCGGCTGGTCGGGTTGCTTCCAGGAGGGTTTACGCATCCGGTAGAACAGGAACGGCACCAAAAGGCCGAGGCCGAGTGCGCCGGCGGCGACGAACAGGAAGTACACCCCGGCGTTTCCGCCCCC
>SEEV01000907.1 GCA_004211695.1 Rhodococcus sp. (in: high G+C Gram-positive bacteria) | reverse complement strand
GAGGGTGCCGATGATCTCTTCCATGATCGGGATCTCGTTGTTGGTGCCGCCGATCGCGTCGAAATCGATGTCACCGTGGCGGCCGTGCAGGTGGACATAGGTGTTCACCCAGTTGTCGGCGTCGGCGACGGTGACGTCGGGCAGCTTCACGAACCGCTGGGCATAGGCGTAGGCCTCGAGGTTTCCGTCGGAATCGAGCTGCGTTGCGACCGGCACCATCCGCTCGATGATGCGTTTGACCTCACCGGACCTGTACCGCGTGGACATCGACCCGGTGTTGTCCATGACCAGGACGACGCGGCCGACCGGGTTGGAGGCCCCCTTCGTCAGGAGGACTTTCGCGACCTCCCGTTTCTGCAGGTTCAGCTTCTCCCGCTTGACCAGCGACAGCGTGGCCTCCCCGGGAACCGTCCGCACGCCGTGCCCGTCGACGGTCGCCGAGGCGGAAGCCGACTGCGCGGGTGCGGGTGTCTGTGCAGGCTCGGGCGCCTGTGTGGGTGTGGGTGTCGGCGCGGGGGTTTCGTCGACGCTCACACCGTGCTCGGTGACCAGGGCATCCAGTCCCCCGCTCCAGCCGGCCGACCGGTTACGCACCTTCCAGGACCCGTTGCGCCGATACACCTCGAGCAGCACCGCCGACCGCTCGGTGGTCAGGCCCTCCGCCGGGATCTCGAACGAGACACCGCCTGGCTGGGTGACCGTCACGGCCAGGCCCGGCACCTGGGCCAGGCTGCCGGACACGTTCTCATCCAGTGCCACGGCCACCGCGAGAGTGTCGATCGCCGCGGGGACAGTGCCAAGGTTCAGCGTCACCCGCCCGCCGGCGAGAGTAACCGCACCCTCCGGGGTGCTGGGGTTGTTGAAGAACACCAGATCGGCGTCCGTCCGCACCTTCAAATCGGCACCCAGCTGAAAGACGAACAGATCGACCGTTCCCTGCCGGGCGCCGGTCACCTCCACCGTCGTGGTTACCGTGTCGATCGGACTGTTCGCTCCGCGAGTCAGAGAGGTCATGGTGTATGCCGGCCCCCCTCAGGTGGGGCCGAGTCCTTTCCTTCGTCAACTGGTGTGGCGCAGAACCTGCTGTCGCCGGGGCGAATTCATGCCAGACTCCCGATACTCCATCGTGGAGTCCGCCAGCCGAGCCCCCGTGACGGCCGGCCCGAAACATCGGTGACCGACGCCCGGACCCTGCACGAATAGAAATCAGGTCGGATCCCACGGCGATCGTTCGAGGCTGTTGAGCTCATCGAGAACCTGGTCGACGGCCGTGGTCGGGATACGGAAGTCTTCGCCCTCCGAAGCCCGGAGACGGTCGCG
>SEEV01000378.1 GCA_004211695.1 Rhodococcus sp. (in: high G+C Gram-positive bacteria) | reverse complement strand
AGCTCGACGCCGTCGCGCAGGGCGTCGAGACACCGGCTCGGGTCGGTGCGGTCGAGTCCGAGGTCCATCGCGAAGTGGTTGCGGGTGCCGGCGCTGATCACCAGGAACGGCAGGTTGTTTTCTGCCGCGACCCCCGCGACGAGGGCTTGGGTCCCGTCGCCGCCGGCCACGCCGAGCAGGTCGGCGCCGCGGTCGACCGCCTGCCGAGCCAGGTCGGTGACGTCGACGGTGCCCGGGCCTTCGAGCAGGACCACCTCGGCGCCGAGTTCCTCGGCCTTGCGTCGGAGGTCGAATTTAGCGACCTTGCCGCCACCGGAGTGCGGGTTCATGATCAGCACCGGACGATGCGCCGGTGGGGCGGGCGCCTCGCGGACGGCGGTGTCCGAGGTTCGTCCGCGCAGGGCGGCGCGGGCGCAGAGCACCGCGAGGAACGCGAGAACAACGGCGGCGACGACCTCGGCGAGCAGGCGGGCGCCGATGAAGAGGACCAGCACGATGATCGGTGCCAGTATCGCGATCGCCAGCGAGATCCAGCGCAGCACACCGCGACTGGCGAGGAACCAGTACAGCGCGGCGACCATGACGACGACGCCGCCGACTCCGACGACGAGGACCCCGACGGAGCGGAGCAGACCGGCGGACACCAGCGGCACCGCCACCGCGAGGATCGCCAGTGCGAACGCCGCCCGCGCCCACCAGCGGCGGGCTCCGGTCGTGGTGTCGGGGGCGGCGGATCGGTTGTCGCTCATCGTCATGTCCCCGGGTGTGCGGTGATCCGGCCGTCGTCGATCGCCTTCCGCAACGCGGCGTGGTCGCGTTCGTTCTGGTCGGCGTAGGTCTCGGCGAATGCGGTCAGTGCCTTGTCGAAGTCGTCGTCCGAACCGAGGTACCCGGCGATGGCGAACCGGTCGCCGCCGCGGGCGTGCGCGTACGAGAGCCCCCGGGCACACCACCGGCCGTACATCGCCATGGCGGCGGGATTCATGGTCTCGATGACGGCCGACCCCTTGCCGTCGCGCAGCTGGCGGACATAGAAGTCCCGCATCACGCCGTCGGCGTCGGGTCCGTGCTGCCAGCCGAGGAAGATGTCGCTCGCGGCCTGCATCAGCCGTTGCCCGGTCACGACGCGTTCGCCGTGGTTCGTGAATGCCGGGCCGTCGACGTACTTTTCGAGGACCGACGGCCCTGCCTCCTTGGCCTGCAGGAACAACGGGTCGTCGCCGGGGCCGCGGAGCAGGATGATCCAGGCCCGGGTGCCGACACTGCCCACCCCGACGACCTTCCGGGCCGTTTGCACGTACTCGAATCGATCGAACAGGCCACGGCGGGCGGGCTGCAGGGTGTCGCGGTAGTCGCGCAGTCGCCGGATCATCTCCCTGTCGATGTGGTCGGCTTCGGTGTCGGTGAAGATCTCCTCGATCGGCACGATCAGCGGCGGTGTACTCACGATCCGCGGCTGCCCGTCCACCAGGGTGGTGAGTTTGGACAGCGCCTGCAGGCTGTCGCGACCACGGGATTTGTCGATCGTCTTCCGGACGCGTTTGCGGGTCGAGGAGTCCAGGACCTCGCGGAGCTCGTCCGGTAGGGTGGCGGAGTCGATGTGGGAATACCAGACCGCGAGCTCGTCGCGGTCGGCCTGATAACTCATGGTTTCGCGGTATTCGGCCACGCAGGCGCGGGCGATCCGTTTGCGCTGTTTCCCGCGGAACCCGTTGACGCGCCCGGCGACGGCGAGGCTAGCGACCAGTCGTTTGACGTCCCATTCGAACGGGCCGGGATAGGTTTCGTCGAAATCGTTGACATCGAACGCGAGCTTGCGCTCGGGTGTGGCGAAGAGTCCGAAGTTGCTCAGATGGGCGTCCCCGCACAGCTGGGTGTGCAGGCCGGTTTCCGGGGCGTGGGAGAAGTCGTCGGCCATCACCAGCGCGGCGCCGCGGTAGAACGCGAACGGTGACTCGGCCATCCGCCCGTACCGGATGGGGACGAGGTCGGGGACGCGGGTGGCCGCCTGGGACTCGAGCAGGCCGACCGGGTCACGGTCGCGGTCCGGAGCGTGTTCGGCGAGGGCGTCGAACGGGATTCGGCGCCGAACCTTTTCGCCGTGTTCGATCCGTGCCGCCCGGGTCGGAGGGTTGGGCGCGCCGGCGGGTCGCGGATCGGGGAGGGTGTCTCGTTCGGTCATGGCGGGGGTCCCTTGGGTAGATATCGTCCGCGGATGAAGCGTGGTCAGGCCTTGTGCTCGTACAACTCGGCCGCGGTGTCGATGGTCAAGCCGGAGCCGAAGTGCGGCCCGCCGCCGATGTTGTAGATCCCGGCGACCCGTTTCGGGTAGGAGCCGGCGGCGATGATCGCCTCCGACCAGCCGTCGAGGTGATCCAGCAGTTCGTCCAGGTCGTCGCCGAGGGCGTCCAGGACCGGTCGTTCGAGTTCGTCGGTGCGGACCTCGATCTCCTCGCGGAACGCCCGGCCCGCGTCGGTGAGCTGTTCGTCGCCGGTCATCAGCCCCCGCTGGGCGAGTCGGTCGACGCCGGCGTCCATGTCGGCGGCCGCCCAGCCGCGCGAGGGGGTGTAGGCCCGCGCGGGTAGTCCCCACCACTGTTCGGTCAGCAGCAGGACTTCCACTGCGTCGGCTCCGCCGACCGCCCAGGAGATGACGTGGCTGTCACCGCGGTGCTCGCGGAGCAGGTCTGCGGCCCGCCAGAAGGCGCCCAGGGGGTGGTCGGGGAAGCCCGGGGAGCGCAGCCCCCCGTAGATCGCCCGGCCCGTCCACGGTGCGGCATCGGCGGCGCGGCGGAGCAGGTCGGTGACCCGGTCGAGACCGTCGGGCCGTTCGCCGAGGATCCGCGCCAGCATCGCGGTCGCGGCCTGCTCGCGGGCCGCGAGGATGGACTCCCGGCTGGTGATCTGCCAGCCGGCCGCGACGGCGGGGATGACGACCTGGGGGTTGAAGCAGCCGAACGCGGCGGCGACGACCTCGCCGGGGACGTGGCCCATGCAGGCTCCGCGGCTGGTGAAGTAGGACTTCAGTTCCGGCCTCGCGACGCCGTCCGCGGTGGCGGGGCTGGGGCCGAACCCGAGAGCGGCGTACGCCTTGTGCGCTTCGGGGGCGAAGTAGACCCCGGCCGCGATCGGCTCCACCGCGTTGCGCAGTCGGCGGGCCCGCTCCGGGAAATCGATGCTCATCGGCTGATCCCCTTCCTGATCTCGGTGGTCGCGTCCCCGACCCGACCGCCGGGAGGAGGGATTCGGTCGGATACGAGGCCTCCGAGTAACTTTCGCGCTGGCGGGATGGTCACAGTGTTCTGATCATCAGCCTGCGCAGCCACGGCGGCCAGCGGATCACCCGAAACGGGTGAACCAGCCCGGTGCCGGGGCATACCGTCGTTACTTCGGCGGGGGCGGGTTGGGGTCCGCCGGCCCGCGCCGGCCTCAGCCTCTGATCCGGCCTCGGCCTCGGGTTCGGTGGTGTCGTCGGCGGGTGGTGAACAACAGCAGCGCGAGGACGAACAGCAGGTTCGAGAACACCCCGAGCAGTCCGTGCAACGCGGTCGAGAGAACGTCGACGAGTTTTCCGATGTCCAGGCTGCTCAGCACGTTGTGGATCTGCTCGCCGTCGACCCCGGCGTTCGCCAACACTGTGCGCAGCCCGTCGAGCTGCTCGTTGCACGACTCCGCGTAGTCCGGCAGCACCGACGCGAGCTGCCCGGTGGAGATCACCAACGCCCCGGCGATCCGGCGATCAGCACGATGAGGCCGCGGGGAATCGTCCACTGCGCCGGTGCCGCCTCCGGCTGCGGGGCGGGTTCGTCGGATCGCCCCTGTCCCTCCTCTCGCTGGTTGGTGACGAGGACGGGGCACCGCCTCGCACGGTTCTGGTTCCCAGCCTTCGCAGCCCGCTCGCCGATCGCATCCACCGAAACGCGTGACGACCTGCGAAGCATCGGAGTTCAATGGAAGAGGCGAGTGATCACCCGGAATCACCTCTGACGGACGCCGGTGCCTCATGCAGAACCCTGCTGTGCCCGATCCAGACTCCGTTCCCGAAGACCCCGACCGTGAGGGTCCCGGTTCCCTCGACCCGCCGCACCCCCGCAGCCCGGCATCGTCGGGTGATCCGCTGCTCGCGGCCCGGTTCGCGATCCCGGCGGCGCCGAAGGTCCTCGTCCGCCGCCCGGGGCTGCTCGATCGGCTGACCGACGGGGTGCGCGGGCCGGTGACCCTGCTCGCCGGACCGGCCGGCGCCGGCAAGACGGTCCTCGCCGCCCAGTGGGCCCGCGACCGCACCGCGCCCCTGCCGACGGTCTGGCTGACCGTGGAACCCGGCGACGCCCCGGGATTGTTCTGGGCCTATCTGCTCGAAGCGTTGGATCGGGGCGGGGTGCGGCTGCCGGTCGAGGTCGGGCGGCCGGCGCGGGCCGAGGGGGCCGACCACTCGCTGCTGGTGCGCCTCGCCGACGCGTTGACCGCATCCCAAAAGCCGGTGGTCGTGGTGCTCGACCAGTTCGACGCGGTGTCCGCGCCCGAGGTCGCCGCCGGTGTGCACTTCGTCGTCGGGCACGCCGCCGGTGGGTTGCGCCTCGTGCTGACCGCCCGTACCGACCCGCTGCTGCCGCTGCACCGCTATCGGGCGGGCGGCGAGATCACCGAGATCCGCAACACCGATCTGATGTTCACCCCCGCCGACGCCGGCCTGCTGTTGCGCGCGCACGGTCTGGAGATCACAGAGGCGGGTATCGCGCGGCTGGTCGAACGTACCGACGGCTGGGCGGCCGGGCTGCGCCTGGCCGCGTTGGCGATGCAGCGCAGCGCCGACCCGGAGGCGTTCATCGGCGCGTTCGCCGCCGACCGCACCACGATCGCCGACTACCTGCTCTCGGAGGTGCTCGCCGCGCAACCGCCCGCGGCGCAGGAGCTGCTGCTGCGGGCCTGCATCACCGACCGGCTCCACCCCGACCTGGCGGACCAGCTCACCGGCCGCCGCGACGGCGACTGGACCCTGGCCCGCCTCGCCCGCGCCCACGCCTTCCTCGAACGCGTCGACGGATCGGCCTGGTACCGGCTGCACCCCTTGTTTGCGGAGGTGCTCCGCGCGCACCTCGCGCACCGGTACCCCGGACTCGAACCCCGATTGCGCGCCCAGGCGGCACGCTGGTTCGCCGGCAGGGGATGCCTCACCGACGCCGTCACCCAGGCCGCCGCCGCCGGGGACTGGCAGTTCGCGGCCGGACACCTGGTCGACAACCTCGCGATCGACCGGCTCTTCACCGGACTGGACACCGCCCGCCTGCGCGACGCGTTCGCCGCCATGCCGGCAACCCTGCCCGGCGCGGCCCCGGGCGCGGGTGGACGCCGCCCGCCGCCTCGTCGACCAGGACCTACCCGGCTGCACGGCCGCGCTCGCCCGGGCCGACGAGTTCCTGAGCGCCGGGCCCGCGACCCCGGCACCCGAGCTGGTCCGTTCGATGGTCGGGGTGCTCGCGGGACGGGCCGGCGGCAATCTGGCCGCCACCCGGCAGGCGGCGACCACCGTCGACCGGCTGCTGCACGAGGTGCCACAGCCTCTGCGCGGGCAACACCCCGAGATCCCGGCCATGGTGCTGGGCGGGCTCGGGGCGACCGAACTCGGCGCCGGTCAGCTCGACCGCGCCGAACGAATACTCACCGACGCCGTCACCGCGAGCGAGGGACCCGGAACCGAACAGCCGCTGCGCGACTGCCTGGGATCGTTGGCGGGGGTGGCTGCCGAACACGACGACCGCGCGGTCGCCCACACCCATCTCGACCTGGCATCCGCGGCCGCCGGACCCCGGCCCGACCCCGCGTCGGCCGTCACGGCCGCCGTCATCTGCTCCCGCCTCGCCATCGCCGACGGCGACTGGCACGGGGCGCTCGAGATCCTGCGCACCGCGGAAACGGCCCTGGTCCGCCCTCCGCCGCAGTGGGCGGCGGATGAACTGGTCATCGCCGCATCCGCCGCGCACCTCGCGCACGCCGACCCCCGCGCGGCGCTCCACGCTCTCGACGCCGTGCCGTCGGACCGCCCGGAGCACGCCGTGGCCCGGGCCCGCGCGCAGCTGGCCACCGGTCACGACACCCCCCGAGCGCTGGAGGTCCTCGCGGACTTGCCCGCGGACACCTCGGCCCCGACCACGGTCCGGGTGCAGGCGTGCCTGCTGCGGGCCCAGGCCGCCGCCGACGACGGCCACACCGACCAGGCCCGCCGCCTGCTGCAGCAGGCCCTTCGTCTCGCCCGCCCCGAAGAGTTGCGGCAGGTCTTCGTCGAGAGCGGCCCATGGGTGCACCAGTGGCTCCGGCAGAACCCGCAGCGGGCCAACGGACGCGACTGGTTGCCCACCCCCATCCACCCCTC
>SEEV01000377.1 GCA_004211695.1 Rhodococcus sp. (in: high G+C Gram-positive bacteria) | reverse complement strand
CTGACCGCGCTCAATCGCCCGGCTCAGCTCGCCCACCACGTCGAAGGCGCGCTCACCAACGGCTGCACGGTCACCGAGATCCAGGAAGTGCTGCTGCAGGCGGCCGTCTATTGCGGACTCCCGGCGGCCGGTGAAGCGTTCCGGATCGCAGAGAACGTGCTGCGCGAACACGGCCACCTCGACTGACGTAGCGTCACGCAGCCCTCGGGCAGCCCCCACCCTCCACAACTTCTCTACGAAACTTCCGGCGCCTCCCCTCCCCTCGCTGGGTCATGTGACTCGTCGGCAGCAAGGAGATCTAATGACCCACTCGCAGGAGAAGGTCCACTCACCACAAGCCACCCCCGGGTCCTCCACGGGTAAGGCCAATCCGCCGGGCATGAAGAAGGTCGCCGCGGCGAGCTTCATCGGAACCGTGATCGAGTTCTACGACTACAACATCTACGGTGTCGCCGCGGCGCTCGTGTTCCCGACCGTGTTCTTCCCCGCACTGGGTGCGGTGGCGGGCACGGTGGCATCCTTCGCCACACTCGGCATGGCCTTCGTGGCACGACCGTTCGGGAGCATCCTGTTCGGTCACTTCGGTGACCGTCTGGGCCGGAAGAAGACTCTGATCGTCACGATGCTGCTGATGGGCGTGGCGACTCTGCTCGTCGGACTGACGCCGACCGCGGGTCAGATCGGCGTCGCCGCACCGATTCTCATCGTTGTGCTGCGGATCCTGCAGGGCCTCGCGGCGGGTGGTGAATGGGGCGGGGCGGTGCTCTTCGTCTCGGAGCATGCCCCCAAGTCGAAACGCGGATTCTGGTCGATGTTTCCGTCACTGGGCGGTGGCGGGGCGATCATTCTCGCCAACGCCACCTTCTTCGCCGCGGCAATCGGCATGAGCGACGAGACGTTCGTGGCGTGGGGTTGGCGTATCCCGTTCCTGGCGAGCATCTTCCTGATCGTGGTCGGGCTCTGGGTTCGACTGAGTATCGACGAGACACCGGTGTTCGCCAAGCAGGTCGAGCAGCACGGAACTGCCAGCACACCGTTCCTCGATGCGTTCAAGAGCCAGCCGCGACAGGTCCTGCTCGCGACCGGCACCGCAGCAATGACGCTGTCGTTGACGTACATCGGTGGTACCTACTTGATCAGTTACGGCACCAAGATCCTCGAACTGCCTCGCCCGTACGTCCTCAGCATTGCAATCGTCGGTGGTCTCTCGATCTCCGTCGCGGTCATCCTCGGCGCCATCCTGTCCGATCGAATCGGTCGACGCCGCATGATCATGACGGCTGCGTGCCTCGCGATCGTCTGGACACTGATGCTGTTCCCGATCCTCGAAACACGGTCATTGATCGCTTTCGCACTCGGTGTTCCGGTGACTATGTTCATCTCGGGTCTGGCGACAGGTCCCCTCGGGGCCTTCCTCTCCGAGCTGTTCCACACTCGCTACCGCTACACCGCCACCGGCCTGAGCTACAGTCTCGCCGGCATGCTCGGTGGGGCGATCCCCCCGCTCATCGCGACGCCCATCATCGCAGCCTGGGGCGGATTCGCCTTCGGTCTCGTCATGGCCGCCCTGGCGGTGGTGAGTCTGACCTGCGTCCTGGTGATCGGCGAAACGAAGCAACTGGATCTCGACCGCGAAGACGGCGTCCCCGTTTCGTGACGAATCCGTAGACAGCAGACTGCCTCCGGTCCTTCATCGGGACCGGAGGCAGTCCGCGTCGATGGCCATGAGCACGCTACGAAGGGAGCTGACGATGAACTCCGACTCCGCGCACAGATGCGACACGGGTGGGCGGCGCCGCCTGATCCTCTTACGGCACGGGGAAAGCGCGTGGAACGCCGCTGATCGGTTCGCCGGCTGGGTCGATGTCCCGCTGACCGACGCGGGGCGCGCCGAGGCCCACCGATCCGGTGAGCTGATCCGTCAGGCCGGCCTGCTTCCGGATGTCGTGCACACGTCGCTTCTGCGGCGGGCTGTCGCGACGGCCGACCTGGTGCTCGACGCTGCCGAACGTCACTGGATTCCCGTCCATCGCAGTTGGCGGCTCAACGAGCGGCACTACGGAGACCTCCAAGGGCGAACCCGGGAAGATGTCCGCGCTCAGTTCGGCGACGCCCGCTTCATGCTGTGGCGACGCTCCTACAACGTTGCGCCACCCTCGATTCGACCAGGCAGCGCCTTCTCACAGGACGGCGATCCCCGCTACCGCGCGTTAGGCGTCGACGTCCCCTCGGCGGAGTCACTGCACGACGTGCAGAACCGGTTACTTCCCTACTGGGAGAAGACGATCGTCCCCGATCTGGTGCGTGGCCGGACCACGCTGGTCGTCTCCCACGGTAACGCCCTGCGTGCGCTCATCATGCACCTCGACCGCCTGACCCCCGACGACATCGGCGCAGTGAACATTCCGACCGGAATCCCGATTCGATACGACTTGGACGACGCTCTGCGCCCGGTCGCCCCGGTGCACGCGTCGACGCCGAGCGCCGCCCGCACGCAACTGCGCGTTAGGCGAGGTCCCGCGCTTCGAACAGGAGCTCCACCACGGCCTTGGGATCGGTGACCATGGCGTTGTGAGAGGTCTGCAGAACGCGGTAGTGGAAGCGAGGATCGGTTGCACTACGTTCTCGGGTTCGCTCGAGCAGATGGGGTTCGAGCGACGAGGGGACGCACTCGACGAACATCCCGGGGTGACTCCAGAGCCGGTCGGTGGCTCCGATCCGATCCTGATAGGTCTTCAGCGGTTGGGCGGTCATTCGACTGTTCGCCCACGCGACGTCGTCCGGATCCGTCACGCCATATCGACTCGCGTCGGCCGGGGGGATGTACCACGAGTCTCCATGCTCGTCGGCGAGAGCGATCATCGCCGCGGCACGCGACTGACCGTTCAGGTCGAAGACCGACTCCCCGGCGCGGGGCACGAGCGCGTCGAGCAGGACCACGGTCTTCACACGGTCGGAGATAGCCTCCATCGCCCCCGTTACCACCATGCCGCCGTAACTGTGCCCGACGAGGACCGCGTCTCGGATGTCTTCGTAGGTGAAGGTCGCGACGAGATCCTGAATATGGGTGTCGAGGCCGATCTGCGGGCTCAGGAGATGGGATCGGTCGCCGAGCCCGGTCAGTGTCGGTGTATAGACCTCGTGTCCGCCCTGGCGGAGAAGCGTGGCGACACGCCGCCAACACCACCCGCCGTGGCGACCACCGTGGAGTAGCACGAAAGGTGTCGATTCTGGTGAAGAGGCCGCTTCCATCGCAGCTTCCCTTTCTGGAAATCACAACTGCAGAAGTGTGGTGTGAACATCGCTCCGCCGCGCGCGGCCAGCGGAGCAACGGACGCACGCACTCTTACGTCGGCAGCTCAGCGCTGTCGCCACCGGTCGACGTGGTCGAGGAGGAGTTTCGTCAGTTCCTGCTCGCGGGGCAGCATATCGGCACTGGCTCCCACCAGGGTCACTTCGGCAACAGCTTTGCCGGACTTGTCCCGAACCACGGTGGCCAGCGCGAACCGAGTTCCGGCATGGAGCGTGTTCCGAGCGACGCCGGTGCGTTTGATCTCATCGTATTCGCTGAGGAAGGTGTCGACGAGCGCCGCTTCGTCACTCCCGCACCGACGGAGATAGGAGTCCATCTGGCCCGCTGGTTGATTGGCCAGCAGCGCCTTGCCGCCGGCCGTCTCGAGCAAACGCCGCCGGATGTTCTTGCGGGCGGCGAACCCGGCGAGGAGATCCGCGCCGATCTCGGAGACGTAGATGAGGTTGTCGCCGGCCTGAACGCCGAGGAACACGGTCACGCCGGTGTCCTCGTGCAGTGCCTGGAGATCGGAATCGGTGACCGATCCGGCACGAAGGTGTCCACTCGCCAGCGTCAGCCCGTGCAGGGCAGGACCGATGTAGAACCGGTTGTTGTCCTGGTGGAGCCATCCGGCAGCGACCAGTCCCCGAATGAAACCGTGTACCGAACTCTTCGGCGCGTCCAACGCGCGGTTCAGTTCGGCGAAGGTCATCCCCGGGTTGTAGACGACCTCCTCGAGGATGCGCGTCACTCGGTCGATCGTCCGGTGGTTCTGCGGACCTCGGTCCACTCGGTCGCTCGAAGCATCGCTCACGGTCACAATTTAACCTCATCCATTCGGGGGATCCGGTCGCTGCAGCCTTTCATGTCAGGCTCCGACGAACACCGGGGGACGCTTGGCGATCGAGGCCGCAATGCCCTCTTGCAGATCAGCGGTTGCCAGCAGCATTGTCTGCGCGGTGGCTTCCTCGTCCAAGGCGGCGGTTACCTGCGCGGTGAGGGACCGTCGCATCGTGGACCTGACGGCAGCCAGAGACAGCGGTGAGGACTCTGCGATCTCGGCTGCCCACTCGATCGCGGCCTCACGGGGATCACCGGCGGTGACCCGATCGCACAGCCCGATCGCCAGAGCTTCGTCCGCACCGACATTGCGCCCGGTGTACAGCAGGTCCAGCGCCTTCTGCTGGCCGACGACCGCGGGGAGGGTGACAGACAGACCGAAGCCGTGGTGAAAGCCGAGTCTCGCGAAGTTCGCCGTCAGCCTGGCGTCCGCACCTGCAACGCGGAAGTCCGCAGCGAGGGCGAGGCCGAGCCCACCACCGACCGCCGCGCCCTGGACTGCCGCGACGATGGGCTTCCGGGTGGTGAACAGCGACGCCGCTGCGCGGTAGACCCGGCGAAGCATGTGCTGGTCCACTCCCCTGAGATCGGCGCCCGCACAGAAGTTCCGTCCCTGTGAGCAGAGCACGATCGATCGAACATCGGCGACGGAGTCGAACTGGACGAGCGCCGCTCCGAGGTCGAGCAGGCTGGCCTCGTCGAAGAAGTTGTGCGGTCCACGCTGGACCTCGACGACGCCTACGCGTCCCTGGATGTGGGTTGCGACCACGCTGGTCATCGGGCCTCCTCGAGGAGCTGTCGTGCGGCAGCAACGACCGCCTTCTTGTCGATCTTGCCTGCATGGTTGACCGGGAAGGGCTCGTGGTGTGGAACCCACCGGCTCGGGATCGCGAAGGAGGCTATCCGGCCGCGCAGCTGTCCTGCCAGGGTGTCCGGATCCATGTTACGGGTGAGAACCACCGCCGCCATGACCTCCTCGCCCAGGTCCGGATGGGGCATACCGAACACGACGGCGTCTGCCACGTCCGGCAGGGCGGTCAGAGCCGCTTCGACCGCCGCGGGGGCGATGTTCTCACCGCCGCGGATGATCATCTCCTTCGACCGCCCGGTGATCCACAGGTATCCCTCGTCGTCGAGGCGTCCCAGGTCGCCGGTGTGCAGCCAGCCTTCGGCGTCGATCGGCATTTCCTCTTCTCCCAGGTACCCGAGCATCTGTGTCGGGCTGCGCAGGAGGATTTCCCCGTCCGTGAACTCGGTGGCCGGGGCGATCATGATGTCGACGCACGGCAGCGCCCGTCCGGTGGTCCCGGGTCGCTCGACGGTGTCGGCACCCGATGCCGCGACTCCCTGGCCGCCGTTCTCGGTCAGCCCGTATCCGGTGGCGATTCGTGGTTCCACGCCGGGGAGTCCGGTGAGGATGCGTTCGACGAATTCCGGGGTCATCGGGGCGCCGCCGACGGTCAGTGACCGCAGTGTGGTCAAGTTGCGGGTCCGAACATCCGGGTGCTCGAGAACGCGGGAGACCATGGTCGGCACCGCGCTCCACCGTTGGATGCGCCACTGCTCGATCAATCGCATTGCCTCGGCGGGATCGAATCGGCCGGTCGGCATCACCAGCGTGTCGCCGACGCAGATCGCCCGGAGCAGGGTCTGCACTCCGCCGACGTGGAACATGGGTCCGGTGTGCAGGGCGGCCTGGCCGGTCGATTCGTCCACCTGGTGCGGCAACCGCCGGGTGATGTGCAGAAGCATCTGCAGGCCGGCGAGCAGCGACCGGTGCGAGAGGACGGCGGCCTTGGGGCGGCCCGAGGTTCCCGACGTGAAGATGATCGTCGCCGGGGAGTTCTCGTCGATGTCGACGATGGACGGTTCCGGCTGTGTCTCCGCGTCGATCTCCGACTGGAGATGCCAGGGCAGCAACTGCCACTGGGACGGCACCCGGTCGACGACGCGTTCGTCGGCGATCACCACAGCGGGGACGACCGTCTCCAGCGAGTCGGCGAGTTCGTTCTCGCTCCACCAGGCGTTGCCCAGAACCGCGACGCCTCCGGCGGCGACGGTCGCCCAGAAGTTCGCGATCCATTCCGGGCTGTTCCAGCCGAGGATCACCACGCGGTCGCCGGTGGTGATGCCGCGTGCCCGCAGTTCCGCGGTGCGGTTCCGAACTGCCTGATGGAACTGGGCGAAGGTCATCACGCGTTCGCCCTGGACGATGTGTGCACGGTCGTTCCAGCGATCCGC
>SEEV01000906.1 GCA_004211695.1 Rhodococcus sp. (in: high G+C Gram-positive bacteria) | reverse complement strand
GGCGGGGGTGGTGGCGGCGGAGGCGCTGCCGGTTCGGGTGCCGGCGCGGGCCGTGGAGCCGCCTGCTGCACCACCGCAGGCGGCGGTGAATCCACCACCGGCGCCTGGACTTCCACGGGCGCCACCGGATTCGGCCGCTCCACCGGCTGCTGCGGACCGGCGCCGATCGGCATCGTCGACAGACCACCGGTCATCAGGTCCACCACGGTCACTTCGGTCATCGCCAGGTTCGACGGCTGCACGACGTACAACCTGTCCTGTTGGAAGCCCGGCCACGGATCGCCGTGCATTTCCGCGTTCTCGTTCAGCACGGGGGACAGCAGCGGGCTGCCCCGCACGCAGCGGACGCGGGGAACACCGTGGTCGTCGATCAGCACGATGGTCCCGGCCTCGAGCACCGATTGGAACGCGGCCGCGTGACCGTCGTCGAATCCGTGGTTGGTGACCCGGGTGTCCGCGCGAAGCAGCACGGGGGTCAGCGTCCGGACGTAATTGCGCACGTCCTCGACCTGGAACACACTCGACCAGGCCTGCATCCGCACCGGATCCTGCTCCAGTTCGTCGACCAGACGCTGCCGGTCGCACAGCACCCGGTCGGGGCTTCCGCCGTACAGACCGGCACGGTCACCGATCACGCGGATCCCGGCGGCACGGGGCTCGCCCGGTAGATCGGTTCCGGGCGGACCGAACGGAACCGTCGTCGGTGTCTGCGGCGGAAGCAGCACCTCCGTCCACGGAAGCTGCCCGTTGTCGGTGACACGGTCCAATTCGACCGGATCGGGGTTGCCTCCGGAACCCGAGGAACACGCGACGAGCAGCGCGGCGGTCAGGGCACCGGCGACCGCCAGCCAGCGACGCGGTGCGCGCCCGGGGCGCGTACCGGCTCGAACGACTCGTCTGCGTCGGGCACGCCGTGAGGCCTGCCCGGCGACGTCGGTGGCCACCCCGCCATGGTAAGCACAGACGCTGATCAGCCGGGCCGTATTGCGGTGTGGTTGCCGGCCCGGCAATCGGTCAGCTGGTGATCATGTCCTCCTGCGACCAGAACGCCCGCATCGAGGTGATCCTGCCGTCGTCGTCGAAGGTCATGACGTCGATCGGCGCGATTTCAAGTTTCTGCTCACCCAGGTCGGTGACGAGGGAGAAGTGGAACGCCGCCGAGTTGCCGGCGATCTTCAGGGTCAGGAGCTCGCCGGTCTGCTTCAAGGGTTCGATCACGCCGTAGAACTCGCGCAGCGATTCCACCGACGTCCGCGGCTCCGTGCCCACGGGATCCTCCACGGTGGCGCCCTCGGCGTACAGCGCGACGACGTCGTCGACGGTCC
>SEEV01000905.1 GCA_004211695.1 Rhodococcus sp. (in: high G+C Gram-positive bacteria) | reverse complement strand
GCCTGGACCGAGACCGGTGAAGCGGTCGTCGGGGAGGTCGGGGAAATGGTGATCGCCGCACCGATGCCGTCGATGCCGATCTACTTCTGGAACGACCCGGACGGAAACCGGTACCGGGACGCCTATTTCGAGGTCTACCCCGGGGTGTGGCGGCACGGCGACTGGATCACCATGGAAGCCGACGGCGGCTGCGTCGTTCACGGACGGTCGGACTCGACGATCAACCGCGGCGGGGTCCGGATGGGGTCGGCGGATATCTATCAGGCCGTCGAAGCGCTGCCGGAGATCACCGAGGCTCTGGTGATCGGTGCCGAACTACCCCACGGCGGCTATCACATGCCGCTGTTCGTGGTACTGCGCGACGGATACGACCTCGACGACGCGCTCGTGGAGAAGATTCGCACCACAATCCGCCGGGAGGCCTCTCCCCGGCACGTGCCGGACGAGATCATCGACGTCCCGGCTATTCCCATCACCCGCACCGGCAAGCGGCTCGAGATTCCGGTCAAGAAACTGATCCAGGGAGTCTCTCCGGAGACCGCGATCAACCGCGCCACCGTCGCCGACACCGCCGCCCTCGACTGGTACATCGACTACGCGCAGCGGTTCCAGCACCACCGCGCCGACACCTCCACGCTCACCTGAAGGCAGGCCGCCGGGGACGGTGCCTCGGCGGCCACAGAGCCGACGTGAACAGGCGCCGAGGCGGCAGTGTTCAGTGCGCGATCGGGTCGAGCGCCCGAAGCGCGATCTGTTCGTTGTCCTCGAGGTGCTGCCGTGTCGCCGCGGCGACCTTCCTCATATTGCGGGTGCGCACGACGGTCAGGATGTCCTCGTGCACGTGTCCCCGCCGCTCGTGCTCGCCCGGCTCGGCCTCACGGCCCGAGAATGCCAGCCGGACATACCGTTCCGCGGCGTGCCACAGGCCGTCGAGCACTCGCAGGTCCCACGCGGTGGCGGCGGGCCGGAGCAGCTCGTAATGGAAGGCGTGGTGTGCCTGGTAGATGTCGTCGATGTCGAGGCTCTCGTCGCCGAACATGGCCACATAGCCGTCGAGGCGACGCAAGTCGGCATCGTCGAGCAGTTTGCAGGCGCGGCCGGCGATCTCCGGTTCCAGCTGCCGGCGCAGCCGATAGATACCGTGCAGGTCGTCGTGCGAAAGCGGGGCGACCATCGCACTTTTCCCGGGGCGGGTCACCACCAAACCCTGCGCTTCGAGCTCTTTGAGTGCTTCCCGGACCGGAATGAAGCTCACCCCGAGCTGCCCGGAGATCTCCCGCAGCGAGAAGGTTTGTCCCGGACGGAGTTCACCGGAGAGGATCGAGCGCC
>SEEV01000376.1 GCA_004211695.1 Rhodococcus sp. (in: high G+C Gram-positive bacteria) | reverse complement strand
CGGACCGGCTGCCCCTGCTCGGCGCCGGTCAGCTTCGCCATCACCTCGTCCGCGCTGCCCAAATACTGCTGCGAGACGATCCGCGGCTTGCCGTCCACACGGGCCGATTCGACCAGGTAATAGTACGTCTTCCCACCCTGCCGCTTCCCCACGATCGAAGCCATATCTAGGTAATACAGCCGATGGCACCGAAAGGCAAGCACCACAGTCGAAGACACGCCGACCAATCAGATAGCGGGGAAACTCAAGCTAGGAACAACGGACCGGTCGGCCCACCGTTTGGATCAGGCGGATTCTGACCGCCCACCACACCGTCCGGCTACCGTCGGGGTGTGCTGTTCTCGCAGATCGTCGCGACGTCACGAGAGGTGGGGGCCACCCGGTCGCGCAAGGTGAAGGTCGGGGCGCTCCGCGAGGTCCTCACCCGGCTCGAGCCGTCGGAGGTGGAACCGGTGGTCGCGTGGCTGTCCGGGGAGCTTCGGCAGGGCCGGATCGGAATCGGCTGGCGGACAGTCGCGGACATCCCGGCCACGCCCGCCGACGACGCGACCGTCACGGTGTCCGAGGTCGACGGGACCGTCTCCGCGGTCGCCGAGGTCGCCGGCTCCGGATCGGCCGCACGCCGGCGCGACCTGCTCGCGGACCTGTTCGCCCGCACCACCGCCGACGAGCGGGACTTCCTGACCCGGTTGCTCACCGGCGACCTTCGCCAGGGCGCCCTCGAGGGGGTGATGACGGACGCGATCGCGGCGGCCGCCGACCTGCCGGTCGAGCCGGTGCGCCGGGCGTTCATGTTGTCGGGACGGCTGCCGGCGACCGCGGTCGCGGCGTTCGACGGCGGGGTCGACGCGCTCACCGCAATCCGGCTGGAGGTGGGGCGCCCGGTCCGGCCGATGCTCGCGTCCCCGGCCGACTCGCTCGCCGACGCGTGGACCGAACTGGGCGGCGATGTCAGCGTCGAATACAAACTCGACGGGGCGCGGATCCAGGTGCACCGCAAGGGCGACGAGGTGCGGATCTTCACCCGCACCCTGCGTGAGATCACCGGCAGCGTGCCGGAACTCGTCGAACTCGTCGCCGGCCTGCCGTGCACGTCGGCGGTGTTCGACGGGGAGACGCTGGCGCTCACCGACAGTGGCCGGCCGCGGCCGTTCCAGGAGACGATGAGCCGCTTCGGCGCCGAATCTTCCCGCGAGCTGCTGCTGCATCCGTATTTCTTCGACTGCCTGCATCTCGACGGCGTCGACCTGCTGGACGCGCCGCTCGAGGAGCGGGTGGCCGCCCTGGAACGGGTTGCCCCGCAGCACCGCATCCCCGGTCTGATCCGACCCGACGCCGACGGCGCCGCAACCCATTTCGACGACGCACTCGCCGCCGGTCACGAGGGCGTGATGGTCAAGTCGCTCACCGCACCGTATGCGGCGGGCCGGCGCGGCCGCGCGTGGCAGAAGGTGAAACCGGAGCACACCCTCGACCTGATCGTGCTCGGCGCCGAATGGGGGTACGGGCGGCGCACCGGCTACCTGTCGAACCTGCACCTCGGGGCACGCGACCCCGACGGCGGCGATCCGATCATGGTGGGCAAGACGTTCAAGGGTCTCACTGACGCGCTGCTGCAGTGGCAGACGGACGAATTCCCGCGCCACGAACGCGCCCGCGACGACCACACCGTGTACCTGCACCCCGACCTCGTCGTGGAGATCGAACTCGACGGCGTCCAGGTGAGCTCCCGCTACCCCGGCGGGCTCGCGCTGCGGTTCGCGCGCGTCCTGCGTTACCGCCCCGACAAGACGGCCGCCGACGCCGACACCCTCGACGCCGTCCGCGCGCTGCTGCCGGGGTGACCGCTCCAGCGGCCGTACATCGGCAAATCGTGGGCCGTCGATGCCAGGCTTCTTCGATGTCTCACGACAGCTTCGCTGTGCACAATCAACGGCTGTGCAGGAAGGCAGCGAGATCGCGAACAGCTTCGCCCGCCGCCTGGATTCACCGATGCAATACCGATCGGCGCTGGGTCCGACGAGAGTCGTCAGCTCGAAGGGCAGATTTCCTGGGCGGAAGTGCCCTGGCGGGCCAACCGCGCGGCTTTCGCTCGGCCGGCCCGCCACGTGTTATCAGTGGGCGAAGATCACCGCCTCGTCGTCGGCGATCTGCGCGGCGGGAACCTGGATCTGCTCGATCCGGCGGGGCAGCATCGCGGCGAGGAGCGCGCCGATGCCCGACGCTACGGCGCCGATCAGGAACGCGATCTGGAATCCCTCGTCGGTGTACAGGAATGCGCCGTGTGTCAGTTCCAGCGGGATCGGGGCGATGTACGAGTTGTTCATGACGGTGAAGGCAACCACTGGCAGCACCGCTGCGATTACGCTCTGCGACACGCTGACGATGCTCGCCGTGGTGGCCTGCAGTTGCGGCGGTACCGCTTCGATCAGCAGGTTCGGAACCGCCGCGTAGGCCAGGCCCATTCCGGCGCCGGTCATCCCGGCGAACACGAGCAGCAGCGCCTTGTTGTCGTGAATCTGTGCGGTGAGCAGAAATCCGGCCGACATCAGAAGCAAGCCGATGATCATCAGCAAGCGCGGCCGGACGTTTCGGCCGACCAGAATGCCGACGACTACGCCGCCGACCACGACCATGCCACCGATCGGCGCCTGGAAGATCGCGAATCCCTCGGCACTGACACCGAATCCGTAGCCCAGTCCGAGTACGGCGGGCGTCATTGCCATCATCGGAAGCAGGACGGTGAAGAGCGCGCTGCAGCCGTACGCGAGGCCGGAGCCGAGGGCCGTCAGCAGAATCGGCCGCCTGCGGAGGACGTCCAGGTCGACCAGCGGCTCACGCACGATCCCGGCGGAAACAAGCCAGGCCACCACAAGCGCGATGCCACCGAAGAGGTAGGCGAGAGTCGAGCCGTTCGTCCATCCCCAGCTGGGGCCGAAGCTGACCGCAATGAGAATGCCGGCGATACCCGCGCCGAGCAGGATCGCACCGAGCAGATCGAGCTTCGACCGCAACCGTACGGAAGATTCGCCCGTGCTGACGAGGATCATCGCGCCGCACACCACGAGTCCGATCACGAAGAACCAGAAGATGCTACGGAAACCGTAGTTGTCGATGAACCAGCCGGTGAGAAATGGTGCGGGGATCGCGATGAGCCCCATGCCGCTGGTGGCGACACTGACCGCGAGCGCAATCGTCTTCCGCGGGAATATGTCCCGGATCAACGAGTAGCTCAGGAAAACGCAGGGAATCAGCACACCCGACAGCGACCGGCCGAGAATCAGCACTGCATAGCTGGGCGCGACCGCGGAGACGAACGAACCCAACGCCGCGACGGCAACGCATGTCAGCAGGAGCTTGCGCTTGCCGTACATGTCGGCGAGCTTGCCGATGAGAGGACCGGTAACGGCGCCGACCAGCAAGAACGAGGTGAGCAACCAGGCTCCCTGTGTGGTCTGGTAGTGCGCTGCGATAGGCGGGAGCGCCATCGAGACCATGATGTAGCTGACCGCGAGAATTTCGAGGAGCAGCATGATCGAGGCGAGGGAGAACAGCAGCCGTGGGGTCCAGTTCTGTGTGTCAGCCGGCAATTCGCCGGGCTTGCTAACAGCGACCATCGTCGTGTCCTTTCGGGTACCTGCTCGGGACTCTCGATTCCGGGGCGTTTCGCACATCGGTATTTCCGCTCAGCGGTACATCTGGTGGTCGAAACGCGACATTGCTGAGTCAAGAAAGTCGATGAAGAGGCAAATCGGGCGGTAGCAGAAGTTCTTCGGCTCAGCCAATGCCGCTGGTATACCGATTCGACATCGGGACACGTTCCCACGGACGCATGTCCACGGGCTGTGACAGCGAGGGAGATCTGCCTCCATCGACAGGGCTCGCGATCTTCCACCCGAACCACGACGTCCATCCGCCACGTCCTGCTCGGCCGGGCGGCCGGGCGGCCGGGCGGCCGGGCGGCCGGGCGGCCGGGCGGCCGGGCGGCCGGGCGACGCGCCACGTCGGCCACGTCCGTCCGCCAGCGCAGCTTCGCTTGGCCCAGTGCGAGGCCGTGGGCGAGGCTGGTGCACCACCGGCCACGAGCAGTTCGAGCGTCGCCACAACGGGCTCTGTCGACGGCACGAGAAAACTCAGGGGGCAGGGAGGACCATATCTGCACGAGGGCGGTGGGCAAGAGATCTATTGTCTGCCAACCGGCGTACCTCGATGGCTGCAGGAGTACTTGCAGGGCCGCCGACAGACATCGCGGCGCTCAGCGCCGGGTACCACTCGCAGGCTCGCGATGCACGCGGCGAACGAGAACGGGTCGACGACGAGTCCGTGCCCGCATTCAACCCGGGTACATCGATCTTGGTTGCGGTTGTGAGCGGGTCGTGACGGCGAAAAGCTCTGTCGTGGTAGTCGAAATGAACTTCTCACATAAACAACTCGGCCACGACGAAGGGCGTCTCGTAGGTGAAACCACCTCATACTCGGCCCGTCCCTGCGGCGAGGTTCGACCACCCGAATCCGGTGTCGACCGCGGGAGTGGTCCCAGTGATGACAGGCAGATCCACCACAACAGGTCCTGGACGTCGCCCACAGGCGGCCCCGAGCTCCGACACCCTCGACGCCGTCCGGGCGCTGCTGCCGGGGTGAGTCCGCTCGTCCTGCGGGGTGAGCGCGTGCACGGTAACCTCCCCGGCACAGAGAGGACGCCGCGCGGTGAGGGGGTCGGCTGGATGACGTTCGTTTCCCGCTTCGTGCCCTCGTGCGCCACCCCGGTGGTCACGTTCGTCGAGGGCACGTTCCACAGAGCGGCCGCCGCCGCCGAGGGGCCCGTCCGCGTCGCCGTCTGCACCGTCACGGTGCCGGTCGAGGTGGCGAAGACGTCGTTCCACATCCTCCGGCTCACCGAGGAACTCCTCGAGGAGGTCGTGTTCCTGCTGCGGACCATGCGGCCGGTGGTCGAGGCGGTGAGCACCACCCAACAGTCCGACAATTTCGACACGATGTTCCGGACACTCGAACAGATCCAGCAGTCGGCCGACGCGATCGCCCGCACACCGATCAACGTCGCGCGAAGTGTGTTCGCCCCGGCCCGCCCCTCGCCCGACGAGGTCGACTACCACCCCACCATCATCGACGCCGAGCCGCCGACACCTACGGGCCTGGCGGTCCGGATCGCGTCCATCACCGTGACGGCGCCACGCATCACCTTCGGCAGGCCGAATCGCTGACCCCGGTCATCGTCGGCCTTGGTCCGCATGTGATCGCCCCGATACGCTCGTAGCGTGAGCGAACACATCCTCGTCACCGGTGGGTCGCGCGGCATCGGCGCCGCAGTGGTGCGCCTCGCCGTCCATCGCCGCTATGAAGTCACGTTCACGTTCCAGAACGACGACGAGGCCGCCGAACACCTCGTGCACCAGTGCGGCATCCGCGCCACCGCGGTGCGTGCCGACGTGCGCGACGCCGCCCTGGCCGCCGCCGTCGTCGGCGCGGCCGACGAGCGCGGGCACCTCACCGCGGTGGTCAACAATGCGGGGACCACCGGCCCCCTCGGCACGTTCCTCACCACTCCGGACGCGGCGCTGCGGGAGGTGTTCGACGTCAACGTCTTCGGGGCCATGAACTACGCCCGCGCGGCGGCGGAGCACTGGATCCGGGAGGGGCGTCCGGGCGTCATCGTGAACCTCAGCTCGGTCGCGGCCGGAACCGGGGCTCCGGGCGAGTACGTCGGGTACGCGGCGTCGAAGGCTGCCGTCGACAGTGTCACGACGGGGCTCGGGCGGGAACTGGCGAGCGCGAACATCCGGGTCGTCGGCATCGCACCCGGGACGACGGACACCGACATCCACGCGGCCGCGGGCGACCCGGGACGGCCCGACCGAGTGGCCCGGAAGGTGCCACTCGGTCGGGTCGCGCAGCCCGAGGAGATCGCCGAAGCGGTGCTGTGGGCCCTGTCCCACCAGGCGTCCTACGTCACCGCCACCACGATCGCCGTCGCCGGCGGTCTGTGACTACCGCGGTTGTGCGCCGCACCTCGGGACGAGCATCGGCACCCGCTTGCGGTAATTGCGGTAGTCGTCGCCGAACGTGTCGATCAGGTCGTGTTCCTCGAAACGCACCGCGACCAGGATGAAGCCGGTGGTCCCGACGGCGAACAGCAGCCGGCCCCAGGTCATCGTCGGTGCCACCCAGAACGCGATGATGAAACCGGCGTACAGCGGGTGCCGGATCACCCGGTACAGCAGAGGTGTCCGAAAGTGGCTGGGCAGAGCCGACTTCCCGCTCTGATTGCGCAGCACCTGGCGCACCCCGAACAGATCGAAGTGGTCGATGGCGAACGTCGCGGCCAGCACGAGGGCCCATCCGCCGAGTGACACGGCGTAGATTGCGACACGGACCCAGCTCGTCTCCACGTCCCAAATCTGCTCCGGCAGCGGACGCCATTGCCACATCATGAGCGCCAGCGCGGCCGTGGCGAACAGGACGTACGTCGACCGCTCCATCGGTTCGGGGACGATCTTCGTCCAGCGCTTCTTGAACCAGGGCCTGGCCATCACCGAATGCTGCATCGCGAAGACCGTCAGTAGCGCCGCGTCGATCACCACGGCGACCGCGACGGGGGCGTCGGGTCCGTCGTTGATCGTGTGGGGCACGACGAGGCCCTCCACCCATCCGATCGCGTACAGGAACACGATCAGGAACGTGGCGTAGACGACCACTCCATACGCGGTGATGAGGGTGCGGGCGACCCCACGTGTGTGCGGCGTCCGCGGTGTTTCGACCATCTCGGCCATGCTGTTCTCTCCGATCGCTGGAATTCCCCCGCCGCACCGAAGTCTCCGATCGGGCGCGGTGCGGAACAAGGAACCCTGGGGTGGGAGTGACCGCACCCCGCGACCGTGTCGGAACACTTGACTACCCTGTGGGCATGTTGCCCGGGGAGTTCCGCCACATCGACGTGTCGTCGATCAAGTCGGTCCTCGGCACCACCACCTACACCCGCGGCGAGCAGTACGCCCGCGACCACGCGGTGATCCAGATGTCGTGGGATTCGGCAGCCAATGAGCTGTGGGGTGAGGTGGCGGGCACGGCGAGGGAACCGTACTCGGCGTCGGCGTTCGTCGCATCCGTTCCCGGCCGCACGGTGTACCGGTACGGAATCTGCACGTGTCCGGTCGGGATGAACTGCAAGCATGTCGCGGCCCTGCTGATCACGGCGATGAGGCAGGCGACGGCGCAGACGCAGGCGCCGGTCGTAGCCACCTGGGACCGGTCCCTGAGCTCGCTGCTCGCCCCGGCCGATCCGTTCGGCGATTCCGGCCGCCGGTCGCCGCTCGCCATCCAGTTCCGGGTCCAGGCGTCGGCCGGAGACTCGGCACCTCAGCTGCTGGTGAAGCCGGTCCAGCCCGGTTCGAGGGGATGGATCGTCGGCGGGCTGGCGTGGAACAAGCTGGGAAGCCACTTCCAGCATCCCGCCGAGCAGATCCGTGTGCTGCACGAGATCCATCTGCTGGCCGGCGGGGGCATGAACTACCGCCGGCAGAACCACACCGACCTCGACCTCAGTGTCTTTCCCAGCCGCCAGCTGTGGTCGCTGCTCGACGAGGCTGCCACGGTAGGTGTCGAGCTCCTCCACTCCTCGAAGCGTCTGGGCGCACTCGCCCCCTACCGCTCGGCCGAGATCTGCTTCGACGTCACCCGGGACCACGACCTCGACGCGCTCGTCGTGCAAGCGGTGATCGTCGTGGACGGCGAGCGGGTCGACACGTCGACCGTGGGTTTCATCGGGCTCCGGGCGCACGGCCTGTTCTACGTCGACGCCGACGAGCGCATTCAGCTCGCCCGGCTCGGCTCCCCCGCACCCGCGGCCCTGCAGGACCTGACGCGCCGCCGCACCCGCATCGAGGTTCCCGATTCCGAGGAGCCCCGGTTCCTGACGGAGTTCCTGCCGAAGCTGCGCAACCTGGCCACCCTGATCTCCTCGGACGGCTCGTTCGTCCCACCCGAGATCTCCGAGCCCACCCTCGTGCTGCGGGCGTCGTACCTTCCCGACCACGAGGTCACCGTCGACTGGGAATGGTTGTACACCGTCGGCGACAACGAGCACCGGGCCCCGCTCGCCACGCGAACCCCCGGTGACGACTACCGCGACGACACCCGCGAACAGGCCCTGCTCGACGCGCTCGACATCGCCTGGGAGCGTTACGGTTTGGGGTCGACTACCCCGGAGACGTCCGCGTTGCGCGGACTCGACACGATGCGGTTCACCACCGAGGTCCTGCCCCTGCTCGAAGGCAAGACCGACGTGGCCGTCGACATCTCCGGCGAGCGCGCCGACTACCGCGAGGCCGGCGATTCACTCGCCATTGGGGTCTCCACCACGCCGTCCACCGGCAGCACCGACTGGTTCGACCTCGGCGTCACCCTCACCGTGGAGGGCCGGGACGTCCCGTTCGACCAGGTCTTCTCGGCGCTGACCGCGGGCAAGACCGACCTGCTGCTGCCCGACGGCGCCTACTTCTCCCTCGACAAGCCCGAACTCCACACGCTGCGGAAGCTGATCGACGAGGCGCGCGCCCTCCACGACCGCGCCGACGGGACGTTGCGGCTCAGCCGGTTCCAGGCGAGCCTGTGGGACGAGTTCGCCGCCCTCGGCACCGTCGAGCGTCAGGCGAAGGCGTGGCGGCAGCAGGTGGACGGCCTGCTCGCACCGGGCACCGTCCACCACGTCGACGCCCCGAGCACACTCGACGCCCAGTTGCGCCCCTATCAGCTGGAGGGGTTCCGCTGGCTGGCCTTCCTGTGGGAGCACGGACTCGGTGGCATCCTCGCCGACGACATGGGGCTCGGCAAGACCCTGCAGGCGCTGGCGTTGATCTGCCATGCGCGGCAGGCGAACCCGGCCGCGCCGCCGTTCCTCATCGTCGCACCCACCAGTGTGGTGTCGAACTGGGAGTCCGAATCCGCGCGCTTCGCCCCCGGCGCGAACGTCGTCGCGATCACCGACACGCGCACCCGCCGACGCGTCCCCCTCGACGAAATGGTGCAGGGCGCCGACGTCGTCGTCACGTCGTACACCCTGTTCCGCCTCGAATACGAGGCGTACGCGGAGTGCACGTGGTCGGGGTTGATCCTCGACGAGGCGCAGTTCACCAAGAACCACCAGTCCAAGATCTACCAGTGCGTTCGCCGGCTGGAGGCGCCGTTCAAGCTGGCGATCACCGGCACCCCGATGGAGAACAATCTGATGGAGCTGTGGTCGCTGCTCTCCATCACGGCGCCGGGACTGTTCCCGAATCCGGCCCGGTTCACCGACTACTACCGCAAGCCGATCGAGAAGCAGGGCGACACCGAACTTCTCGCGCAACTGCGCCGCCGCGTCAAACCGCTGATGCTGCGCCGCACCAAAGAGCAAGTGGTGAAGGATCTTCCGGCCAAGCAGGAGCAGGTACTCGACGTCGATCTGCACCCTCGGCACCGCAAGATCTACGACACGCACCTGCAGCGTGAGCGGCAGAAGATCCTCGGCCTGCTCGCCGACGTCGACAAGAACCGTTTCACCATCCTGCAGTCGCTCACCGTGTTGCGGCAGCTGAGCCTCGACGCCGGACTCGTGGACGACGAGTACCGCGACGTCCCGTCCGCCAAGGTCGACGCGCTGCTCGAACAGCTCGCCGACGTCGTCGCCGGCGGCCACCGGGCGCTGGTGTTCAGCCAGTTCACCGGATTCCTCGGGAAGGTCCGCGACCGCCTCGACGACGCCGGCATCGCGCACAGCTACCTCGACGGCAGCACCCGGCGTCGCGGCGACGTGCTCGCCCAGGCGGTCGACCGGGCGCATCGCATCGGGCAGACCCGCAACGTGATGGTGTATCGCCTGATCGCGAAGGACACGATCGAAGACAAGGTGATGGCGCTGAAGGCGAAGAAGTCGGCGCTGTTCGCGAGCGTCATGGATTCCGACACCCTCCTCAGCTCCAGCCTCGACGCCGACGACCTCCGGAGCCTGTTCGAGTAGTCCCCGAGGCGCGGTGGCCGTCGCCGATGTCGGAGAGTCCTGGTAGGAACATGACTGATCACACCGAGCGAGGAGGACGCCGTGAGCCGCAACAGCCAGCAGAACCGTGCCGCACGCAAACGCAAGAAACAGCAGCGTAGTGGCACACGTCACCATCGTGAGTTCCGTCCCGACTTCGACGCCGAATCGTTGGTGTTCGCGGGAATCGAGTTCGCTTTCGGGCCGTCGGCGAATGCCGAGTCGCTGCGCCGGACGGTCGTCCAGTTGGCAGAACTCGACGGTTCCGGACCTGCGGCTGCTCTCCTGGATCGAGCCTCGCAGATGCTCGACGCGTCGATGGACCACGCGTTCGCCTCGGGATGGCAGCCGGCGGAGCTGGTGCACGCGGTGCGCCGGGAATTCGGTGCGCGCACCGCCCGGCTGACGGTTGCCGCGATCGGCTCCCATGCGAGCCGGACCTCGGCGCACAAGAGCGCCCCGGAGCCGTGGCGCGAGCAGCTCGACGAGCTGAACGTCGGCGCCGACGACGCACCTGCCCGCGGCCGGCTGTCCGCCTGGCGTGCGGCGGAGAACGCCGAGGCGACCGACACCTGGACGGCGATCCTGTCGCTCCTCGGCTTCTGCAGCTATCTGATCCCCATGACGCCGCTGATGGCCACCCCACCGAACTGGGTCGCTGGGGCGGCGACCTCACGACCTGCCAAGCACGGTCCCGAGCCCAAGGTGCTGTCCCGCATCCGCGGCCTGCTGGCCAAGGCCGAGGCAACCACGTTCGCCGAGGAGGCAGCGACGCTCTCGGCGAAGGCGCAGGATCTCATGACGCGGTATGCGATCGACAGCGCCGTGGTCGACGCCGAGGCACACACCTCACTGAGCGATCAAGTAGTCACGCGCCGATTGCTCGTCGACAACCCGTACCCCGAAGCGAAAGTGCAGTTGCTGAACTGTGTCGCGGACTCCAATAGTGTCCGTGTCCTCTGGCATCAACGATTCGGCCTCGTCAGCATGGTCGGGATGCCGATCGACCTGGACCTGTGCGAAATGTTGTTCACTTCCCTGCTCGTTCAGGCTTCTCACGCGTTGAGTGAGGCGGGCGGCGACCGGGTGAAGCGCTCACCCAGCTTCCGCCGATCGTTTCTGCTCGCATTCGCCTCCCGGATCGGGGAACGGCTGGCGATCGCCCGGGAACAAGCCGGTCGCGACGCATCCAGTCAGTACGGCAAGGAGTTGGTGCCGATCATGACCGAACGCACCGAGGCGGTGGG
>SEEV01000375.1 GCA_004211695.1 Rhodococcus sp. (in: high G+C Gram-positive bacteria) | reverse complement strand
GCGCTGGTGATCTTCGGTGTCACCGGCGACCTGGCCCGGCGCAAGTTGATGCCCGCCATCTACGATCTGGCCAATCGTGGTCTTCTGCCGCCCGGGTTCGCTCTCGTCGGGTTCGCCCGGAGGGACTGGTCGGACGAGGATTTCGGCAAGATCGTGCACGACGCCGTGCGCGACCATTCGCGGACGCCGTTCCGGGAGGACGTCTGGGAGCGGCTGTCGGAGGGCCTGCGTTTCGTCAAGGGCAGCTTCGACGACCCGGCGTCCTTCCAGGAACTCGCGTCCACCCTCGGCACGCTCGAACGCGAACGCGGGACCGGCGGCAATCACGGGTTCTATCTCGCGATTCCGCCGGACGCGTTCCCGGTGGTCCTGAAGCAGCTGTCCGAGGCCGGACTCGCGCAGTCGACCGACCACCAATGGCGTCGTGTGGTGATCGAGAAGCCGTTCGGCCACGATCTCGAGAGCGCCCGCGAACTCAACGAGGTGGTGAACGAGGTCTTTCCCGAGGACACCGTCTTCCGGATCGACCACTATCTCGGCAAGGAAACCGTCCAGAACATTCTGGCGTTGCGGTTCGCCAACCAGCTGTTCGATCCGATCTGGAACGCCCACTACGTGGATCACGTCCAGATCACCATGGCCGAGGACATCGGTCTCGGTGGGCGGGCCGGGTACTACGACGGTATCGGGGCGGCGCGCGACGTCATCCAGAATCACCTGTTGCAACTCCTTGCGTTCACCGCGATGGAGGAGCCGATCAGCTTCGAACCGTCCGAGCTGCAGGCTGAGAAGATCAAGGTTCTCTCCGCCACCAGGCTCGCCCAGCCGCTCGACGAGACCACTGCCCGAGGTCAGTACGCCGGGGGCTGGCAGGGTGGGCAGCCCGTCGTCGGACTGCTGGAGGAGGAAGGCTTCGCCGCCGATTCCACGACCGAGACGTTCGCGGCGATCACGCTCGACGTCGACACCCGCCGCTGGGCGGGGGTGCCGTTCTATCTGCGCACCGGAAAGCGTCTGGGCCGCAGGGTCACCGAGATCGCAGTGGTGTTCAAACGGGCACCGCACCTTCCGTTCGATCAGACGATGACCGAGGAACTCGGCCAGAATGCCCTCGTCATCCGGGTGCAGCCGGACGAGGGTGTGACCATGCGATTCGGGTCGAAGGTCCCGGGGTCGAGCATGGAGGTCCGCGACGTCAACATGGACTTCAGCTACGGCCAGGCGTTCACCGAGTCGTCGCCCGAGGCGTACGAGCGCCTCATCCTCGACGTGCTGCTCGGCGAGCCCTCCCTGTTCCCGGTCAACGCCGAGGTGGAACTGTCGTGGGAGATCCTCGATCCCGTCCTCGAGCACTGGGCGGCGGGCGGCAGGCCGGAACCCTACGAGGCCGGCACGTGGGGTCCGCCGTCGGCTGACGAAATGATGCACCGCACCGGTCGTGAATGGAGAAGGCCGTAGATGATCACCGACATTCCCGCGACCACCACCGGACAGGTCAACAAGATGCTGGTGGAGCTGCGCAAGACCGGCGGCGCGGTGACCTTGGGACGGGTGCTCACGCTGGTGGTGTGCACCCGCGACAGTGAGTACTCGGAAGACATCATCGACGCCGCGAACGAGGCGAGCCGGGAGCATCCGTGCCGCGTCATCGTCGTCGCCTGGGGGTCCCGTGACGCGGAACCCCGGCTGGACGCGCAGATCCGCGTCGGCGGCGACGCCGGGGCGTCTGAGGTCGTGGTGCTCCGCCTGTACGGCGAACTCGCCGACCACGAGAGCAGCGTGGTGGTGCCGTTCCTGCTCCCCGACACACCCGTCGTCGTGTGGTGGCCGGAGACCGCCCCGGCGGTGCCGGCGCAGGATCCCGTGGGCAAGTTGGCGATCCGGCGCATCACCGACGCCACGGATCGCGCGGATCCCGCCGCCGAGATCAAGAGCCGACTCGCGTCGTACTCGTCCGGTGACACGGATCTGGCGTGGAGCCGCATCACGTACTGGCGTGCGCTCCTGACCTCGGCGGTCGACCAGCCACCGCACTCGCCGATCGAATCGGCGGTGGTGTCCGGGCTCGTCGACGAGCCCGCGGTCGACATGATCGCGGGATGGTTGGCGAGCCGCGTCGACGCACCGGTCACCCGGCGGGTCGGCCCGTTGTTCGTGGAGCTCAACTTCGCCGACGGTGGCGCGTTGACCATCAGCCGCCCCCAGACGGGTACCACCGCGACTCTGACGCGCACCGGGAAACCCGATGCGCGGGTCGCGCTCCGCAGGCGTGAGACGAGCGAATGCCTGGCCGAGGAACTACGCAGACTCGACCCCGACGAGGTCTACGCGACCGCACTCGCCGGGCTGACGAAAGTGACGTATGAGTGACATCCATGTAGAAGTCCATCCCGACACCGACACGCTGGTGACGAAGGCCGCGCAACGGTTCGTCGACACCGTCGTCGCCGCCCAGAAGGAGCGCGGTTCGGCGTCGGTCGTCCTCACCGGCGGCGGAACCGGGATCGGTCTGCTCGAGAAGGTCCGCGAGAACCCGGGCGAAATCGACTGGCGGGCGATCGACATCTTCTGGGGTGACGAGCGGTTCCTGCCCGGCGGCGACCCGGAACGCAACGACGTGCAGGCGCGGGCCGCGCTGCTCGACCACGTCGACGTCGATCCCGACCGGGTGCACACCATGCCCGTCTCCGACGGGATCTACGAGAACGATCCGGAAGCAGCCGCCGTCGCGTATGCGCAGGTGCTGGGGGCGCACGCCGACGGCCGGCAGGTTCCGGTCTTCGATGTCCATCTGCTCGGCATGGGCGGCGAGGGTCACGTCAATTCGCTGTTCCCCGACACCGACGCGGTACGCGAGGAACACCGATTCGTCGTCGCCGTGACAGACTCCCCCAAGCCGCCGCCGGTGCGGGTCACGCTGACCCTGCCCGCCGTCCGGCACGCCGACGAGGTGTGGCTCGTCGTGTCGGGTGAGGCGAAAGCGGAGGCCGTGGCCGCCGCGGTCGCGGGCGCTCCCCCGGTCGAGATCCCGGCGTCCGGGGCGCGCGGTCTGTCGGCCACCCGGTGGCTGCTGGACACCTCGGCCGCATCCCGCCTGCCGGGCTGACACTCTCAACCGACGGGGTCCTCGTCGTCCGCCGGTAACCCGTCGGGCGACCGGGGGTCCCGCTCGACCGGTATCCGGGTGACCCGGCATTCGGTGACGATCCGGCCGGCCCGCCGGGGGCTCGACATGCTCGTCCCCCGAGTTCCGGCTCCCCCGCGCCAGGTGACCGGGTTGCCCGCACAGCGCCTCATCCACATCGCCCCACTTCGTCTCGGAAACGTTGTTGCTCTTTCCCGTTTTGACGCAGGGGCGGACAGTTCGGTTCCCCCGCCCCGCAAGAAAGTTCACACCTTCCTCAACGGGCCGGGGACCGACGGTGGCTACCCGCTGTTACGCAGTGCGGTGGCGAGCCCGTTCATCGTGAGCTGGATGCCGCGGCGCGTCTGATCGCTGTCGTCGCCCGCCCGGTACCGGCGCAGCAGTTCCACCTGCAGGTGGTTGAGCGGCTCCAGGTACGGGAACCGGTTGTGCACCGACCTCTCCAGCCCCGGATTGTCGGCGAACAACGTGTCGTTGCCGGTGACGGCCTTGTACATCCGGATCGTCCGCTCGTGCTCCTCGGTGATCTTGCCGAACACCCGCTGCCGCAGTTCCTCGTCGGGCACCAGTTCCGCATACCGTGCGGCGAGACCCATGTCGGACTTCGACATCACCATGGCCAGGTTGGACAGCACGGTCCGGAAGAACGGCCACTTCTCGTACAGACGTGACAGCGTGGCCACCTTCTCCGGGTCGCCCTGCGTCCACTCCTCGAACGCCGAACCCGTGCCGTACCACCCGGGCAGCATGACCCGGGACTGGCTCCAGGACAGCACCCACGGGATCGCCCGGAGGTCGGAGATGGAGGTGGTCTGCTTGCGGGAGGCGGGACGGCTGCCGATGTTGAGCGCCCCGATCTCCGCGACCGGCGTCGACATCTCGAAGTACTGCACGAATCCGGGTGTCTCGTGCACCAATTCACCGTAGGCACGGCGGGCCAGCGCCGCGAGTTCGTCGAGGATGCGATAAGCCGGTTCGGCGTCGTCGCCCAGACCCTCGACGTCGAGCAGGGTGGCTTCGAGTGTCGCGGCCAGCAGCGTTTCGAGATTGCGTTGCGCGAGGCGGGGTTCCGCGTACTTGGCGGCGATCACCTCGCCCTGTTCGGTGATCCGCAGCGATCCGGCGACCGCGCCGGGCGGCTGCGCCAGGATGGCCTCGTAGCTGGGGCCGCCGCCGCGACCGACGGTGCCGCCGCGACCGTGGAACAGCCGCAACCGGATTCCCGTCTTGCGCGCGGCGTCCACCAGATCCAGCTCCGCGCGGTACAGCGCCCAGTTGGCCGCCAGGTATCCGCCGTCCTTGTTGGAATCGGAGTACCCGAGCATCACTTCCTGGGAGTCGCCGCGCGCCGACACGAGCGCCCGGTAGATCGGGACCTCGAGCGTGGCCTCGAGGGTGGCGGCACCCTGCTGCAGGTCCTCGATCGTCTCGAACAGCGGCACGATGCCCACCGGGCACGACGGCGCCTCCCCCGAGCCGGGGTCGAGCAGTCCCACCTCCTTCAGCAGCACCGCGGCCTCGAGCATGTCGCTGACGGAGGTGCACATGCTGATGATGTAGTTCGGCACGGCGCCCGCACCGAGCGTCCGCACGGCGTCGGCGCCGGCCTGGACGATGGCGAGCTCCTTCGTCGTCAGCTCACTGAACTCCGCATTCGCTGTGGTCAGCGGACGCCTCGTGGACAGCTCCGCCGACAGCAGTTCCACCCGTTCGTCCTCGGACAGCGACGCGTAGTCGTCGTGCACCCCCGCCCAGGCCAGCAACTCGGCGACGACGGTCTCGTGCACGTCCGAGTTCTGACGCATGTCGAGTCCCGAGAGGTGGAATCCGAACACCTCCACCGAGTCCCGCAGGCTCGCCAGCCCGTCGTCGGCGATCGTTCCGTCGCCGCCGCGTCGCAGGGAGTCGTCGACGATGTCGAGTTCGTCGAGCATCTGCCGCGGGGTGTCGTACGGTGCGAGCCCGAGGTCGAGGCCGTGGTCCGGCGCGTTCCCCAGGATGCGCTGCGCGGTGGCCGTGAGACGCCCCCGGATCCCGCGCACCGCACGCCGGTACGGCTCGTCGGCGCGGAATGGTGAATCGTCCTGGGACGCCGCGGCCAGGAGGTCCAGGGCGGGGGTGACGGTGACGAGGCGTGCCGACATGGACAGTTCCCGTTCGAGCGTCTCGAGACCCTCGAGGTGATGTTCGAGGGCAGTGGCCGCGGCGCGGGTGGTGGCCGTCCGGACCACCTCGTCGGTGACGTACGGGTTGCCGTCGCGGTCTCCGCCGATCCACGATCCAGGACGCAGGATCGGCTCCCGGCCCAGATCCGCGTCCGGCCACCGCGACCGCAGCGCACCACGGAGTTCGGCGTTGATCTTCGGGACGACCTCGAACAGTGCCGCGTCGTAGTAGCGCAGGCCCACTTCGATCTCGTCCTGGATCCGCAACCGCGACAACCGGATCAGCGCGGTCTGCCACAGGGTGAGGATCTGACGCCGCAACCGGACGTCGACATCGGCCGTCTCGGACTCGGTCAGGGCGGTGCGCTCGCGGTAGCGCATCAATTCGGTGATGCGGGACTGGGTGTCGAACACCGTGCGCCGACGCGTCTCGGTGGGATGGGCCGTGATGACGGGCGACACGAGCGCCCCGCGCAGCGCGTCGGCGACGACGGCGCTGTCCAGATGCGCGGCGTCGAGTTTGGCGTACGTGGCGGACAGGGTGCTGTCGGGCGCGGGTTCACCGGCCGCGACGTGGACGGCGCGCCGGCGTTCGCGGTGGATGTCCTCGGCGAGGTTGGCCAGGAGGGCGAAGTGGCTGAAGGCCCGGATGACGGGAATGGTGTCGCCGGTGGAGACCTGGGTGAACATGTCCGCCAGCTCGGCGCGGTCGATCTCGGACCGTCGAACCCGGAACGATTCGACCCTCGCCTTCTCGACGAGGTCGAAGACGTCGTCTCCGGCCTGTTCCCGCACTATCTGACCGAGGATGCCGCCCAGGAGCCGAATGTCTTCGCGGAGTGGTTCGGTGGCCTCACGTGGGGTTTCGATCATTCATCCAGTATCGACCGGTGACGGCCCGTCTGCATGATGAAGCAGATCAGCCGAACTTGATCTCCAGGCCGATGCCGATGATGGCGATCAACCAGATCAGGCCGGTGAACACGGTGAGCCGGTCGAGGTTCTTCTCGACCACGGTGGAACCGGACAGGCTCGACTGGACGCCGCCGCCGAACAGGCTGGACAGACCGCCGCCCTTACCGCGGTGCAGCAGCACCAGCAG
>SEEV01000904.1 GCA_004211695.1 Rhodococcus sp. (in: high G+C Gram-positive bacteria) | reverse complement strand
CGCGATTCTCCGGTGGCGTGGATCGAGCGTGACCTGTCGGTGGTCGGCGTTAAGGTCGAGGTCCTGCGTGAGCATGGGGACACGTCGCTGGTAGGGGAGCTGATGGATGACGTCATGGCTGTGCTCGCTTCGTTGTCCGGCCGCTTCTACCCATTGCGGTCGAAGCAGAATCAACGTCGACTTCTTCCGGACGATGCGGCAGCACGGTGGGAAATGGACTAACTGATGGCCGATACCGGATTCACCGTGCTGCGGCAGTTCTCGTTCACCACCCGCCCCTACCTGGCCGTCGATGACGAGACCGGTGCGCCGATCGGGCGGGGCGACCTCGACGTTCGTGTCGGATGGCTGCTCGACCTGATCTCGGGCGCCGAAGCGCACCTGCTGTCGCGGCTGTGGCAACCGGCCACCTTCGATGTCCTGGCCACCGGATGTGACAACCAAGGCCGGACACTCCCGATGCAAGGTCACGTCGCGGCTGCGCGTCTCGGCTGGACCCCGCACTACCCGGACGGTGTCTTTCGTTCCGTCGCGTGTCACGCGGGTGGTGACCGCGCAGGCAGTAGGCACTTTGCGGGCGCTGGCACACCGGGACACCGCGATCACCGCACTGTCGGCCCGGTTCGACCCGGCCACCGGCCGCATCGCCGCACCCACCACTGCCGCGGAGTGCGTCCCGTCCGGATTCGCCCGGGGCGTGGTGCGGCAGCTCACCGCGCGCACGCACCGCCGCCGACGCGGCAGACGCGGCAGACGCGCGGCTGCGGATCACCGACGTGCAGGCACCACCCCAGGCCTCGGCGATGGCTCGGCTTTCCGCAGCGGATCGACAACTCGCACACCTCACCGTCACACACGCCGTCATGACGTTGACCGTGACACTGCCCACCACCGCCGCCCCGACAGGACGCGCGCAGTGGCGACGAGTCCGGTTGACCGCCGCGATCCCACCGCACCTGCACCGGCGGCCGATCAGCGAGTGGCATCTCCCGACCCTCGCCCTCGACCACCGAGGTCTGCTGCTGCGGTGCGCTGCCACCGAAGCAGTCCCCGCCGCTGATCTGACCTCGGGAACGACCGCGGTGGGCGTGGACTGGTCCCCGACCACGCTCGGTGCCGCCGCCATCACCGCCGACGGCCCGGAGGGTGTGGTCTCGGATTACCGGGGCTGGACCTACGACGACCGGGGCCTCGGGATCAAGCTGGCCCGCCTGCAGACCGAGGGGCAGCTGCTGCACCGGAAGGCGGCTCGCCTGCGCCGGCTCGCCGCGACCGCACCCCCCGAGGTCCGGGCACAGCTGGAGGCGAAGATCGCCGTCCTCGACGGGCACCGCAC
>SEEV01000374.1 GCA_004211695.1 Rhodococcus sp. (in: high G+C Gram-positive bacteria) | reverse complement strand
GAGGTCGACGGTGCCGGAGAGGCTCGCAACTACCACGATTCGAGCTCGGGACTGTCGGGCGGTCAGGCGCAGAAACTCGTGTTCTTCTGCCTGGCAGCGGCGTTGCGGTATCAGCTCGCCCCCGACGGCGCAGACCTTCCCCGTTACGGCACCGTCATCCTGGATGAGGCGTTCGACCGGGCCGACTCCGCGTACACCCGCCGAGCCCTGGACGTGTTCGCACAGTTCGGTTTTCACATGGTGCTCGCGACCCCACTCAAGTTGCTCGGCACCCTCGAGGAGTACATCGGCGGTGCTGTGACCGTGAGCATCCGCGACCGGATGCACACCGAACTCAGTCTCATCGAATTCGACGACGTGGGCGCCACATGAGTGTGCGGTGCGTTCTGCCGCCCGCTGCCGCGACGAAGGCGCTGACCACCTACAACAGTCGCCGACGTCGCTGGCTCGCCGACCCCGCACTTGCCGAACAGGATTCGCTGACGGTTGCCCTGCATCCGCCGTCCGAGCACCAAATTGCCGAGGATCCCGACGCGGTGGTCGCCTGGGTCCGCTCCTGGCGCGCCTACACCGGCGCCGGCCATTTGGAGTGGGCGACGCGCCGGTGGCCGAGCTTCGGCACACAGGACGTGCCGGTGCGGCTGACACTGGCCGGGTCTGATCAGATTGCGTCCGCGAGTGGCCGTGAAACCGAATGGTGCGCCCTGGTGATGCGTCGTGATGCCCTTGTCGACCGCCTGGGTCCCGGCACCCCGGCGTTGTCGGCGGCGGTTGCCGCGACCGCGGCGAAATGGCTCGACCTGGACGACGACGACTTCGTCAGGCTGACGACCATCGCGCGGTGGTTGAGCGACCATCCGAACTCCGGGTATTTCATTCGTCAACTTCCCGTTCCGGGCGTCGACACGAAATGGCTCTCGCGCCATCGCGGAATGGTGGAGACTCTGCTCGAGGGCGTTCGCGGCAGCCGGGAACTCGGTATCCGGAGCCTGCCCAACCTGCGCGACGTCGCTCTGTGCGATCCCGAGCTCATGAGCGGAACTCCGAGGCGCTTCGCCACCTCATTGGAGGAACTCACCGCGTTGCCGCTGGCCCCGGCGCGCACCTTGATTCTCGAGAACAAAGAGGGTCTCTATGCGCTACCTCGGCTGGCGGAGACGGTGGCACTGCACGGTGGCGGGTACACGGTTCACGAATTGGCCGGAATCCCGTGGGTCGTCGACTCGGAGGTCTGGTATTGGGGTGACCTCGACAGTCACGGTTTCGCCATCCTCGACCGTCTGCGCCGACATCTTCCCCAGGTGCGGAGTCTGTTGATGGACACGGACACCCTGGATCGGTGGCGGGATCTCGCGGTCCGGGAACAGTCGCCGACTTTCAACGAGGCATCCCATCTCACCGAATCCGAAGTTTCCGCTCTGGCGTCGCTGCGCGAGGGCGATCTCCGCCTGGAGCAGGAACGCATACCCTGGCCGTACGCCCTGGAGAGACTCCTCGCTGCAGTCGGTCCGGGTCAGTAGTCCCCGGGCGCGTGGTGAACGTCGCCCCTGGGTAATGTCCGATCCATGCCTCGTTACACGATCGCCCTGCGGAACAACGCCAGGCCGGACGCGCCGGCGTCCGTGAGCCGCCATGTGCCGTTCTACTGCGCGCACGAGGCTGCGGGCGCGGCGTGGTCCCGGGCGATCGTCGAGGCGTGCGGCGACCTGCTCGATCCGGTCACGCAGATCGCCGTCGTCAACGTCGTCAGCAACTTCGGGCGCGAGCTGTTCACCGGCGACGCGGACGTCGTCGTCACCCTGGACCGGATCGGCGGTACTTCGCTGACCCTCCGGATCACCCTCGAGCAGGACGGCGTGCAGGCCGCGGAGCTGACCGTCGTACTCGTGCACCTCGATTCGAGTCGGGTGAACTCGGCGCCGTGGTCGCCGGCGCAGATCGACGCGCTCGAGACGTTGCGGAGCGCTCCTGCCGTCGCCTGACCTCGACCGATCGAAGTTTCAACCAGGCCTGATCTGGGCATTTGATGGTTATGAGTATCGAAGACGGGCCCGGTGACACGCTAAGCCCCAGCGAGAGCCTGGACTCCGACGACGTGCGGAACAACGACGGCGACGACGTCGTCGATCCGCCCGACGGCTGGAGTGAAGCCGACAAATTCGGTACCACGGCGCGTGAGGAGCGCGAGGGCGAGTCGCTCGACGAGAAGCTGTCCGAGGAGGAGCCCGATACCCCGCTGGAGGAGCAGCAAGAGGTGTCGATCGCGGATCTGCCCGACGACGAGCTGACGGAGGACGTCGACCGGGTCATCGACGACGACGAGATCGACATTCCGGTGTTCGGAACCAAGCACGCCTCCGTGGTCGAGGGCGTCATCGTGGAGGACTCGCGCACCGACCGCGGCCAGATCGACGGGTCGGCGGAGGACGGCGACTCGTTCTTCACGGTCCTCGACTGACCGCCGCGCCCGAACCTGGGCCTACACTGGGACTGTTCGCACTCGCGACAGTCACCGGAAGGCCCGACATTACTCATTCTTCTGCTCCGCACGACGTGTACCTGGTTCCTCCGGAGCAGGAGACCGCCGACGCCGTCGCGCACGCCTCCGCCGCCGCTGCGTCGCGGTTGCGCGACCGTCCCGACGTGGTCCGGTTCAAGGGCCGATTCGCGCTGCCGATCACGCACACCACTCCGCACGAGGCGATGGTCGAGGACCTGCTGTTCGTCCGCGACGTCCTCGACGGCGCCGGCATCGAGTACCTGCTGGTGCGGGGCAACGACGAGCGTCCCGTGATTGCGATCAACTGGGCGCAGCGCAAGGCGTTGCGGGCCGCCCTGGTCGCCGCGTGCGAGGACCGTCCGTTCTACTCCAAGACCGTCGACGCCAAGGGTCCCGCGGTCCTCGTCTCGGACGGCACCCTGTCCGCGACGTCGAAGGCCCGCATCTTCCGGTTGTTCCGTCCGCGCGTGCACCTGGCGAGCGGCCTGAGTTACGGGGCGTCGACGGGCGTGCAGATCGAGCTGTGGTCCATCAGCGACGACGAGATCGTGCTGCCGATGGAGAACTCGCTGACCCGCCGCGTGGTGCGCTCGGAGGAGGCAGTACGCGGCACCGTCCAGCGGTTCGGGCGGGTGTGGCCGACCATCGAGAACATGTTCGCCGACCACGCGTCGGACATCAATTTCGACGTCGACCTGGTGTTCTCCTGGGTCGATGGGTCGTCGGCGGAGTTCCAGGCGCAGCGCGCGAAGCGGATGCAGAACTACGTTGTCGGCGAGGGTGACGATTCCGCCGCCCGGTTCCGGCAGATCGACGAACTCAAGTACGCGCTGCGCTCGGTGCACATGTATGCGCCGTGGATCCGGCGGATCTTCGTGGCCACCGACTCCGACCGTCCGGCGTGGCTCGCCGACGACCCGCGGGTCACGTTCATGCCCAGCGAGGAGTTCTTCGCCGACCCGTCGGTGCTGCCCACCCACAACTCGCAGGCCGTCGAGAGCCAGTTGCACCACATTCCCGGTCTCGCGGAGCACTTCCTGTATTCCAACGACGACATGTTCTTCGGCCGCTCGGTGGGTCCGCAGATGTTCTTCTCCCCCGGCGGCATCACGATGTTCATCGAGGCGACCACCCGAATCGGGTTGGGACACAACGACGACGAGCGCAGCGGCTTCGAGAACGCTGCCCGCGTCAACCGGCGGCTGCTGCAGGACCGCTTCGGGCTGATGACCACCCGGCACCTCGAACACGCCGCCACCCCGCTCCGCAAGAGCGTGATGGAGGAGATGGAGAAGGAGTTCCCCGACGAGTTCGCCGCTACTGCCGCAAGCACTTTCCGCGCCAGTTCCAACATTTCGGTGACCAACTCGCTGTACCACTACTACGCGCTGATGAGTGGCCGCGCGGTGGTGCAGACGGCGGCGCGGGTGAAGTACGTCGACACCACCATGAAGTCGGGGCTCCGCGACATGGACTCGCTGCTCGCGAAGCGGTCGATGGACTTCTTCTGTCTGAACGACGGGAGCGCACCCGAGATCGACCTGGAGTTGCGGACCAGGAAGGTGACGCAGTTCCTGGAGAACTACTTCCCGATCCCGGCGCCGTGGGAGACCGGCGCCTGATCAGACGGCGGGAATCGAATCGGCCGGGCGCTCGCCCTCGTCGTAGACCGTTGCGGGCGAACCGATGAGGAGCGAGTCGGGTTTGCCGACGACGCGTACATCCTTGCCGGTGTAGTCGAATCGGTGGAGGATCCAGCGGATCGCCTCGAGGCGGGCCCGCTTCTTGTCGTTCGATTTCACGACCGTCCACGGCGCGTGCGGGGTGTCGGTGTAGAACAGCATGGCGTCTTTTGCCTCGGTGTAGGCGTCCCACTTGTCGAGGCTCGCGAGGTCGGTGGGTGAGAGCTTCCACTGCTTGACGGGGTCGGTGCTGCGGGACACGAACCGGGCGTGCTGCTCCTCTCGGCCCACCGAGAACCAGAACTTCACGATGTGGATCCCCGACTGCACCAGCATCCGCTCGAACTCGGGCGCCGACCGGGTGAACTCGAGGTACTCGTTGGGGGTGCAGTAGCCCATGACGCGTTCGACGCCGGCCCGGTTGTACCAGGAGCGGTCCATCATCACGATCTCCCCGCCCGCCGGCAGGTGCTGCACGTACCGCTGGAAGTACCACTGGGTGCGTTCGCGTTCGGTCGGCTTCTCCAACGCCACCACCCGCGCGCCACGAGGGTTGAGGTGCTCGGTGAACCGCTTGATCGCGCCACCCTTGCCGGCCGCGTCACGGCCCTCGAAGATGATGACCACCTTCTCGCCGTTCTCCTTGACCCAGGCCTGGAATTTGAGCAGCTCGATCTGCAGCTTCCGCTTCCGGTTCTCGTACTGCCGGCGGGTCATCTTCTCGTCGTACGGGTATCCGTGCCGCCAGGGCTCGTCCTCACCCTCGACCGCGTGTTTGCGCCCGGACTTGCGCAGCAGCTCACCGATCTCGTCGATCTCCGGCGTCACGTCGATCTGGTCGGCGCGCGCGAGTTCGAAGGCTTCGGGATTGTGCAACTCGTCCATCTGAAAAGGCTACCGCTCGAGAGCGTCGCCCGGCAGGGCCATGAGATCGTGGACCCATGAGCATCGACCACATCGTTCCCGCGCTCGACCCGACGGTCGCGGCCGAGCTCGGGGCCGCCCTCGCGGCGTCCCCGGCCGTCACCGTCGAGGGTGTGGACCTGCCCGATCCCGCGCGTGCAGCGGTGCTCGAACTGCTCACGCTCCTCGCCGACGGTCAGAGTGTGGCGCTCGGTGCGGTGGCGGACCTGCTCACCACGTCGCAGGCGGCGGAGATCCTCGGCGTCTCCGACACCTATGTGCGCCGGCTCGCCGACACGAACGCGCTGCCCCTCGAGATGCGCGGCACGCACCGCCGGTTCCGGCTCTCCGACGTCATGGCCTACCGGGAGAAGTTCCCGCGCAGGGGCTGATCACACCCGCACGGGTGTGACGGCAGGATCGCCGGCGTCCGGGATCCGCACGCCCTCGTCCGCGAGCCGCCGCGCCGTCTCTTCGGCAGTGACGTATTCGCCGACGGTGTCGTAGCTGCCGATCGGGACCACCGAATGCACCACCGTCTCCGGGTACACGTGCACGAGGTTGAAGCCCTGGGCGCCGTCGCGTCCGCGGAGCGCGCCGGCCGGGACGTTGAGGTCCTGGGTGTAGCAGGTGGCCGACGCGACCGAGACGGGGATGCCGGCGAACGTCGCCGTCGTCGAGTAGTGCAGATGTCCGGCGAGGATCGACCGGACGTCGCTGCCGCGGAGCACGTCGGCGAGGCGCGGCTGGTCGCGCAGTTCCACCAGGACCGCCAGGTCGAGGACGCACGGCACCGGCGGATGATGCAGCGCCAGGATGGTGCCGTGCGGTGCCGGCACCGCGAGCTGCTGTGCGAGCCAGATCAATTGGCTATCGGAGATCTCACCGTAGTGATATCCCGGGACCGTCGTGTCGAGGGTGATGATGCGCAGCCCGTCGACGTCGTAGACGTGGTCGATCGGCTCGTACGACGGCTCCTGCCCTAGCAGTTCCGTCCGGAAGTTTCCGCGGTCGTCATGGTTGCCCATCGCCCAGATCACCTGCGCACCGAGCGACGCGGCGACGTCGCTGAGGTGCAGCACGAAGTGCGACGGTCGCGGATACTCGGCCGTCCGCATGTCGGCTGCCTCTGTGCCGCTCATCGGTCTCTCGCTTCCGCTCGCCCGACGGGCAGGGGCCCGGGATGGACGCCTGCTGCTTGCCCACCCTAGCCAAGCGCACTCCGGTCACCTCCCGGGGCACGTGCGGTGGCCGGACGGTGAACGGCAGGGCACGTCAGTTGCGCGCGTGGTGCGGTGTGCGCGTTTCGGGGCCCGCGGGCGGGATCATCGCGGCCAGGTTGGCCTGCGCCTCGAACCGTGCGCGCTCGCCGCCGTCGTCCGTCGCTGCCGCGTCCTTGGCCGCCGCGAGGAACGGGCGCACCAGGTCGAGGGGCATCGGGAACACGACGGTCGAGTTGTTCTCGCCGCCCATGGCGCTTAGGGTCTGCAGGTACCGCAGCTGCAGGGTGGTCGGGTTGCGGCTGATGACGTCGGCGGCCTCGACGAGTTTGGCGGACGCCTGGAACTCGGCTTCGGCGTTGATGATCTTGGCGCGACGCTCCCGTTCGGCCTCGGCCTGCCGGGCGATGGCCCGCTGCATGTTGGCGGGGATCTCCACGTCCTTGATCTCGACGGTGGTGACCTTGACGCCCCACGGTTCGGTCTGCTGATCGATGACCTTCTGCAGGTCTTCGTTGAGGCGTTCCCGCTCGCCCAGGAGAGAGTCGAGGTCGGCCTTGCCGAGGATCGAACGCAGGGTCGTCTGGGCGATCTGCAGGGTGGCGGCCAGGAAGTCCTCGACCTCGACGATCGCACGGTCGGCGTCGACCACCCGGAAGTAGGCGACGGCGGTGACCTTGGCCGGCACGTTGTCGTGAGTGATCACTTCCTGGACGGGGATCTTCAGGGTCACCGTCCGCAGACTGACCCGTTCCATCCGGTCGATCGCCGGGATCAGCAGCACCAGCCCCGGCCCCTTCAGGTCGACGAGCCGGCCGAGCCGGAACACGACGGCCCGCTCGTACTCCCGGAGCACCCGGATCGAGCTGCTCGCCAGGACTGCGAGGAGGGTGATGACGACGCACAGGATGACGATGATGGTGGTCATAGCGGTAGCTCCCATGGTTCGCGGCGGCGCACGGTGAGGGTGAGTCCGCGGATCTGCTCGACGATGACGGAATCGCCCGCGGTGGGCGTCTCGTCGTCACCGAACAGGGTCTGCGCCCTCCACAGGCTCCCGGCGGCCTCGACCTGACCTTGCCGGCCTTTCCAGTTGCGGACGGTGGCGTCGGATCCGATGAGGGATTGCATCCCGGTGCGCACGGGCGCGTGCCCGGCGGCGAGTGCCTTCCGGCC
>SEEV01000903.1 GCA_004211695.1 Rhodococcus sp. (in: high G+C Gram-positive bacteria) | reverse complement strand
AGCAGATGCGACTCGTAGACCTTCTCGACACCGTCTTTCCCGGTGTACCTGCGTCGCTGCGTGGCGACGTGAACTGCACCGGATCCCTTGGCCATGAACAGATTCTACCGGACAGTGACCGACAGTGCAATTATTTTAGTGACTACATTTCGGAGTCTTCCGGAAGCCTTCACGCAGCTCACCCGCCATAACCACGCCAAAACCCACCGCAACTTCGGGCTAGCCGCCCCACGTAGCCGGCGCTGCCCCACATCCGCTCATACCAGCTGATCGCGAGCTCGGTGAGCGCCCACGTCGACTGTCAAGGATCGTTGGCATGCCTGGCCGTCTCGTTCCGAATCTCCGGCGAGCGTATCGCTTCCTGGACCACGCAGGGCCCGGGGCAGGTGCCCGCGGCCCTCGATAGTTTGTGTTGACCTTGCTGCGTGGGCTGTTCGACCCGTTCCGCGCGCTCAGAGCAGCGATGGTGCCGGCCTTCGTGCGGTGCACGGGCACTGTGTCGCACCTCGTCGCCACACTGCGCGGTATGGGCGAGAGCGTGGTGTCGAGGTCGGCGATTGCCGATGCCGCGGAATTGCTGGCGCAGTAGGCGGACGTGCTGCTCGAGCGCCTGGCGGACCGGGTCATGGCGGTGCCGGTGGCGGGGTCGAAAGCCTGGTACGCACACCGAAACACCGCTGCGGACTCGGTGAAGGCGCGGCTGCTGGTGCGGATCGCGATCGCGTATCAGGCGCATTTCGAGACCTCGCCGAGGACATTGCTCGGGCCCGGGCCGTCGGCGCCGCTTGGGCGGAGATCGGTGAGGCCACCGGCCTGTCCCCCAGCAGGCCCGTAAGGCGGTGGGACACCACCCCGGCCACGCCGCGGCGGCAGGAAAGGGGGCAGCTCGCCATCTGGTGACCTCCCGATCGCGGATCAGGGCCATCATGTGGGGGACCCGGCAGGGACTTCCTTCTGCCTGCCCGCCGCGGCGACGCTCACCGCCTGTTTCCAGGAGTGGGGCGGCACCGCCTGGCGGTGAGTTTCGGCTCAATGCAGCGATCTTTCTGGCTGTCCGCCGGTCAGTAGTGCAGGGTACGAAACGAGCATCGCACATTGGTAGGGCAATCCGATCGCACGCATCGCCGCTTCGATGACCGCACGCGCGAACTCGAGGTTGCGGGGAAAGCGGGGATCGAAGGTCAGATCGCTGACTGCGGTCGGGGCGAGCATTCCTGTCGGGGAGGGGATGCCGGCAGCAGTGGTGGGTGCTCCGCTGCTGACGACAGGAGGCAGGACTAACGGATTCGTCTCCTGCTGCGGAGCCGATGACGGTGCCTGAGCTGCGGGTCCTGCGGGGTTGGTGACACCGCCGGCGGGCCCGGGTCCTGGACTTGGGGCGGGCAGGGCGACCTCGGGAATCAGGCCCTGCGCCTCGGGCGGGAGCTGTTCCCTGGCGCCTGCAGCGGCATCCTGGACTTCCGGTGGAATGGCGTTCTCGATCTCGGCTTGCCACTCGGCGGGCAACTGCTCCTGCACCTGCTGTACTGCCTCGACCGCGACGTCGAGGTAGGGCTCGGGTCCGGGACATGCTGGGCGAGAGCTGGTGCCAGTTCCTGTGCGACCGACGTGACGCTGTCGGTGATCGCGGGGTCCACTCCGCCGCCCTGGGCGGCTGATGCGCCGGCCACTGCGACGATGACGATGATCGATGCGAAATCCATGATGTCTCCTAGGTAGCTAAAGATGGCGTAGCCGGGTTTTGGGGTCAAGTTTGTGGTGTTCGGGTCGTGTTTGCTTGCTTGGTATTTCAGGCTGCGAGTTGCGCTGTGGCGGTGAGGGTATCGAC
>SEEV01000373.1 GCA_004211695.1 Rhodococcus sp. (in: high G+C Gram-positive bacteria) | reverse complement strand
ATGCTCACGATCACCAGGTCTGCACCCTCGGCGGCTTCGGTGTTCAGTACCGCCTTTGCGCCGGTCTCCGCCTCGAGGTCTGCGAGGGTGTCGGGTGTCCGAGAGTTCGAGACGCGCACGTCGTGACCGAGCGCAGTCAGCCTGCGTGTAAGAGTGCCACCGATCTGACCGGCTCCGATGATTCCGATGCGCATGTTCTTGTGCTCCTTCGCCGAGTGCCGCGATACTTCGCGACTGCTGCAAGCGTCAACAACCGACACCGTCGGATAGTTCCGCATGGGCACATTCAGCTCGACCTGATTCAAATGCTTGACAGTTCGGCACGGACGGTTAAATTCCGGGTCAAGTCCCAGCGGGTGGTGTACGACGTCGTCGCGCAACTTCTCCTCGTTGGTGAGTCCAGGCAGTCAAGGCCGGTCTCACCTCCTCTGTGGGCTCGCTAGTGCTGTCGGTGGGCTTGGCGTTGAGGGAGCGGGCCAGCACGTTCAGGCCGAGATCGCGGCGTCCTTCGGTCCATTCATCGTGTTGTTCGGTCTGGACCGCCGGGACGTGGCCTCGACGTCGGCTGCGGTGAAGACGCCTACGCGCTCTGGTGGGGCTGGCCATCGTGAGCCTCGATCCCACAGGCACCGCTCGCCAACGGTGGTCCAACCGCTGGAAGGCGGCACTGAATGCCTTCGAGATCACCTTCGACGGACGCCTGTCCGCCGGGCGAAAGTAGCCACAAATCAACCAGTTACACCGTTATCTGGACAGACCCAACCTAGCGCCGATATTTCCCGCGCCGATAGTGCCTATCTCATGTAGATAACCTCCCAGATGATGTTTGATTGAAGTCACCGCGTGACGCGCGGATCGACTCCATATTGGGCCGGTGCGCCGAGGTGTTCTCGGAGGGTAGCGCCGTCATATTCCCGGTGGAACAGCCCGCGCTCCTGGAGGATCGGCACCACGCCATCAACGAAGGCGTCAAGCCCATCCTCGTATATGTCCGGCGACACCCAGAAGCCGTCAACAGCGTCTGCCTCGAACCATTCCTGCATGTGGTCAGCGGCGTCGGCGGCCGGTCCGACGATGACGGGGTGGTAATCGATCACACCGTGCGCGAGCACGTCGCGGACCGTCCAGCCTTCACGCGCGATCTTAAGTGCATGGACCGAGCGCGGGTCGGCCGGTGATGGCCGCGCCTTGGACAACTGCTCCGGCGGTAGTGGCTCGTCGAGCCGCGCAGGATCGAGGCGCAGGCCGAGCATCCGTCCAAGATAGGACGCGCGCTGAGGAAATGTTCGTCCGCTCAAAGTGATTCGGCGATCGAGACCTTCCCGCCTATCGCTCGCGATCGTCGTCATCAGGCCGGCAAAGAATTTGAGCTCGTCCGGGTTCCGCCCGGCGCGTTCGGCCGCTTCACGAAACGCGGCGCGCTGCGCACGCGCATCGTCGATCGTGAAAGCCGCGCCGATGACGCCACTGGCGTAGCGGCCGGCGAGATCGAGGGCGTTCGGACTGCCTCCGGCGTGGAAGATGACGGGTTGCCCCTGCTTGGAAGGAGGAATGTACAGCGGCCCGCGCGAGGCGACGAAATTGCCGCCCATATTGATGGGAGCGATCTGCTCGGCGTTCGCGAAGCGGCCCGTCGCCTTATCGTGCACCCATGCAGCCTTTCCCCAGCTGCCCCAAAGGGCTTGTACCAGCTGGACCGTCTCATGCGCCCTCCCGTAGCGTTCGGAGCTGGACGGCAGTCGTGCGCCATAATTCGCCGCGACGTCCTCGCCGCTCGATGTGACGGCGTTCCAACCGGTCCGTCCATGACTCATGACATCCAGCGCCTTGAACTGTCGCGCGAGGTTGAACGGCTCGTTAAAGGTGGTCGAGCCGGTCGCGACGAGGCCGATCCGGCTCGTTTCGCGGGCAACAGCTGCCAACGTAACCATGACGTCGAGATTGAAGTTAGGCGGCTCATTCTCAATGTCGCCGACGTGACTGGGACCGTCCGGCAGGAACAGGAACTGGAGCTTTCCACGCTCGGCCGCTTGGGCATGCCGAACCTTCGCGTCGAAACTCGCATAGCTCGTGGGGTCGACCGCCGGGGCGCGCCAGGCACCAGGCAGGTTGCCGTACCCGTTGCCCAGATGCATGCCGATAATCATTTGTCTGGTCATCATGTCCTCTTTCCGTGCGCAGATCCGAGCTGTTCGCGCTGTCGGCTGCGCGCTATACGGAGATACTCTCCGTTTCGAATCCAATGTTTGGCGTTGGCCGTTTCCTTCGACTCGTTACTCCGAGCGTCGGTTGTCGACCTATTCGCCGAGAAAGTCCGGGAAAAGCAGAAACGCAAACTCGCCACGCTCGGCGGCCCGGGCGTAGCGGACCTGGGCGTCGAAGCTGGTGTAGTTGGCGTCGACGCCGGGGGCGCGCCAGGCCGAACTCTGCGAGCCGTACCCGCTACCGGTGTGCAACCCCAGGATCATCTGCTTCTTGCTTGTCATGTTTATCGGCTTTCGGAGTTCGGGTGGCCGCTTGGCCATGCGCGGAGGTGCACTACCCGAAGGGGGGCGCACCTCCGCCTCGCCTCAGTGGGCGACGTAGCCGCCGTCGATGATCAGTTCTTCGCCGGTGACGAATTTCGCCTCGTCAGATGCGAGATACAGGATGCCGTAGGCGATGTCGGACGATTCGCCGATGTGCGGTGGCAGAACCGAGTTCACGGGGTCCGCAGCCTCCTCCTTGGTGATGCCGTAGTTCTTGATGAGGCTTGTGTAGATCGGGCCGGGGTGAACCGAGTTCACACGGATGCTGTCGGCAGCGAAGTAGTTCGCCGCGTGCTTGGTCAGGGACCGGACTGCGCCCTTCGAGGCAGAATAGGCAGCGCCGCCGCCGTCGGCTGGCCCGGAGATGATGGCCGCGAGCGACGAGACGTTCACGATCGCGCCACGCCCTGCGGCCTGCATGACGGGAATGACGTTTTTCATACCGAGCCAGGTGCCTGTCGCATTGATCGCAAGAACCTTGTTCCACTCGTCGAGTTCAGTATCAAGAAGGCCCTTGGGGAGGGCGATCCCGGCGTTGTTGACCAGGATGTCGATAGTTCCCCATAAAGCGGTGACGTCGGCGATGACCCGTTTCCAGTCCTCGGGTGAACTGACGTCGAGCATGTGCGCGATCACCTCTGTTCCAGAGGCGGAAATCTCTTCGACGGCGCGGCCGAGTGCGTCCTGCGATACATCGGTGACGACGACTTTGGCTCCCTCGGCAGCAAAAATATGCGCCGTGGCGAGTCCGATACCGCTGGCAGCTCCGGTGATGACGGCGACCTTGCTGTTCAGGCGTGGCATTTATTGTTCCATTCGTGTTGTTTCAGCGGGGATTGCCGCGGGTCCTTGTCTCATCGGGTGACGGCATACACCGCACGTTCGCGGCCCGCACCCTCCTGGAGGTCGGTTCTTATGCGTCAGAACTGTCGCGCCCCGACATCAGGGCGATGCGAGGCAGCAAGCAGCGTGCGCAGACGGTCTGCCGAAACGGGGGCCCCGGGGTCGGCGAGGTAATCGTTTTTGAGTCCGTCTGCGCTGGCGGCGTAGATCGGCGTGTAGGCACCGGACTCCGGTTCGAAGCGCCACGACTCGGCGAGCGTCCCGGCGTCGACCGTGTCGAATCCAAGCGCGTTCACGATGTCGGAGACGCGCGCCTTGGCTGCGGTGTCGTCTCCGGCGACCGGCAGTGCTGTGCGCGGGAGGGAGTTGGCGAGGTTCGGGATGTGGTGGAAGAGGATGTTGTTGAATGCTTTGACGATGAGCGTGTCCGGGAGGAGGGTTTGCTCGTACTCGGCGGTGGTGCTCTCGAGGGTGTCCAGTTGCTCGATGCGACCGTCCCGGTGGGGGTAGTAGTTACCCGTGGAGAGGATCGTCTTTCCCGCGAAGGCGTCTATGGGCAGGTTCGGGTAAGCGGCTAGCGGTACGGCCAGGACCGGGATGTCGCCGAACTCCGCTGCCGCACGGACCTCGCCGGCCTGTGCCCGGGCGCCGAGCTCGTCGATCAAGTCCGTGAGCGACTCAGGTCCCCGCGAATTCGCGATCAAGACTTCGTAGTCGGCCGCGATAGCCAACCGAGCGATCGCTGCTCCGATCGATCCGCTGCCAATGATTCCAATGCGCTTCATGTTGCTCTCCTTGCTGATGATGGATTAGTACTCACGCCCGCACGAGGCGTGATCGTCTCGGCACTACCTTTTGTCGGCGGCGCCTGACGGGGGATCTATGTGTGGGCAACTCCCACCCGTTTCTGGTGAGAGCGGCCAGGGCCGCGGCAGATTCGTCGTCAGCCAAATCCGCACCCCGCACCCAGCTGGTGGCCAAAGTGGCAAGGAAAAGGTCCCGGCCCTTGACCTCGCTGCGGGCGCTTCCCTCGCCCTGGGCGGCCTGGAGGAACTCCTCGATCGTCGTGACGAATCCCTGGCATGTCACAGCCAGCGGGGACGGGCTGGCCGTCGTTGCAGCTCGCAGCGGCTCGGGCAGACCATCGAATGCGCCAGCCCATTCGGTGAGCACGTCGAGCCAGCCGTCGAGCGCGGCGGCGGCGTTCGCCGACCGGGTACGGAGTTCGTCACGTCGGGACAGCAGAGCCTTGTCACGCGCGGCGAGCAACTCGGCGAGCAACGCTTCCCGGTTAGGGAAATGCCGGTATAGGGTGCCCGCGCCGACGCCGGCCTGTTTTGCGATCGCATCGAGCGAACCGCTGACGCCGTGTTCCGAGAAATACTGCTCGGCGATGTCGAGGATGTGGCCCGGTTACGTCGGGCATCAGCCCGCGGGGCACGAACCCTGCTCGTCACGATCTCACGCACTACTGCGGTTACCTCACTTTGCCAAACGGGGAGTGTCTCCGTATCTCTTCTTCCTAAGAGGAGACTATCTCCTTTTAGCCTACGTGTCATCTCCGACGGATCGACACATTCGCCGACGAAGGTTGTGCCCGTCGACCCCACCAGCACATCCCGGCCGGCGACCACGAGCTGGTCCTCTTCGAAGTCATCGACCACCAACGCTACGACGATACGGCCCCGTTGACCTATTACAACCGCCACGTCGACGCTATCCACCACGGACGAAAGTAGGCAATGTCCCGGAAACAGATTCACCTTGCCACCACAAGCGGCAATGTTCTGGGCGCCAGCCCATACGCGTGGCTCGACCCTCAGGTCGACCCCACCGACTACGTCAACATTCACGCCGTGATGCGCTACGCTCAGGCCGCCGAACGCGGCAAGTTCGATTTCATCTTCCTCGGTGACTTCCTCGCCCAAAACCCAGCGCAGCGAGGCACACTCGCCGAACCAGACCCTCGAGCCAACCGTCGTGGCCACCGCCATCGCGCTGGCTGAGCGATCGGTGTAGTCAACACCGTCAGCGCCACATTCGAAGAGCCATACAATATCGCTCGCGTGCTGAAGTCCCTCGACGTCGTCTCCGGCGGACGCATGGGCTGGAACGCCGTGACCACCTCAGCCCCTCAGGCTGCCGCAAACTTCGGGCGCAGAATCGATGACCGCGATACTCGCTATGCCCGGGCCGACGAAGTCATCCAGATCGTCCAGGCACTATGGGGCAGCTGGGAAGAAGACGCCTGACGAGATCCCGCCATCCAAGCAGGGCCAGCCAGTCATGGCTCACGCTGGCGCCAGCCCGCACAGCCACGCCCACGCCGGCCGCTATGCCGACATCCTTGTCAGCGAGGTCTTCACTATTGACGACGCCCGGCGCCAGCGCGAGTCGGTGCGCCAAGCCGCGAAATCCGCTGGCCGCAGCCCCGATGACATCAAGTTCTTCCCCGGGGTGATGCCCACCATCGCCGCGACCTACGCAGCGGCGCTGACTCAGCGCGGAAAGCTGGTCGAGCCCGACATTGTCCAGCACGTGCACTACCTCGGCCAGCTCATCGGCCCGCCGCTGGGGCCAAGCGACCTCAACGCCCCATTGAGCGCAGATCAGCTGTCCATTGCGCACACCACCCCCGGCGACCCACAATCGTTGAGAGCACTCGAGGTCGCCAAGGAAGGCTGGACCGTGCGCGAGGTGCTCCACCACGCCGTCATCGACTACCATCCGCTCCCATCGGCTCGCCCGAGGTCGTCGCCGACCACATGCAGGAACGGTTTGAGGCCGGCGCCGCCGACGGATTCCTCGTCATCCCCGGCGTTCTCGCCTATGGCATGGACGCTTTCGCCGATGGAGTCATCCCCATCCTGCAGCAGCGCGGCCTGTTCCGTACCGAGTACGAAGGCGAGACCCTGCGCGAGAATCTGGGCATCGGTCACCAGTACGGCCTGCGCCGGTCCTAGCCTGCCGCTTTCATGCGAACTCGTTACCTGACGGGTGTCGCTAACGAAGAATGGTGCCCTGACCTGGGATGATTCGACTTGTCTAAGGTCCGAGTCATCCGAGTTCGAGGAGCAC
>SEEV01000372.1 GCA_004211695.1 Rhodococcus sp. (in: high G+C Gram-positive bacteria) | reverse complement strand
CGGTCATGGCGTCGTAATCGTCGTCGGTGTAGTCGGTGAACGGCTTTCCCACGAAGATTCCCGCATTGTTCACCAGGGTGTCGATCCGGCCGAACCTCGCCAGCGTCTGCTCGACGATGCCGGCGCCGGTGCCCGGCTGGGACAGATCGCCCGGCACGGTCAGTATTTCGGGATCGTCGGATGCGCCGATGGAGCGGGAGGTCGCGACGACGGCATAGCCGAGCCTGCGGTAACCGGCGACCAGGGCCGCGCCGATGCCTTGGGACGCGCCGGTGACGATGACGACTTTCTTGGTGATGCTCATGGTCGAATGCTCGCTTTCGAGATCGGGATGGGTTCACTCGAGGATCGATGACCGAAATCCCGGTCATACGAATTTGAAGCACCGGATTTTGTTGCCGAATCGATGATGCGCCGAAGTGGGTACTCACGCCACAACCTGGCACTCCCTTGCGGGACGCGCCTCCCGCGCCTCCCCAGTTAACGGTGTGCGGTTGTCCTCGGACAGCCAGATTCCGCCGTCGTGGATTCCGGGGTCGACTACATCACGGGGGAGGGCACTGATTGACCCTGGAGCCGTTGCCGCCGGCCGCCACGTCCGGACCACGAGCGCCCGGCACCTGCCAACCTCACCGCCATGTTCCCCCAGCTATGCACCGCTTTCGTCCTGGTCCCCGCCGTTACCGCCGCAGAACTGCGATCCGCTTTCCTCATCACATCGGCGTGCCGGACGACCCACCTGACGCACATAAACGCCCGCGAACATCCGTCCCGGGTGTCCTGCACCGAATGAGAGAATTACTTACCACTTCCCGACGATGCAGCCCACCCGCGCGTTCCCGGTGCCAGGCCGGGACAGAACCTCTACTCCCACCCCGGCAACGGAGACATTCGCATGACAACCCCCGCAACCGATCTGAACCTGAACATCCCTGTCATCGCGGCCCCGATGGCGGGCGGCGCATCCACACCGGCACTGGTCATCACCGTCGGCCACGCCGGTGGACTCGGGTTCCTCGCCGCCGGATACAAGACACCGCAAGCGCTCGCCGATCAGATCGAATCCGTGCGCGCCGAGGACGTGCTGTTCGGGGTCAATCTCTTCGCCCCCAACCCGGTCGCCGTCGACGCCGACGCCTTCCGCGCCTACGCCCACACGATCCAGCCGGAAGCCGACCGCTACGGCGTCACACTCCCCGGCCGCGACCCGGTCGAGGACGACGACCATTTCACCGACAAGATCGATCTACTCCTGGCACAACCAGCTCCGGTGGTCAGCTTCACCTTCGGTATTCCGGACCCTGCTGTCATCAGGGCATTGCGCAAAGCCGGATCACTCATTGTGCTGACTGTGACCTCAACCGGGGAGGCACTCCAAGCCGCCGAGGCGGGCGCCGACCTGCTCGCCGTGCAAGCCTCATCGGCAGGCGGCCACTCCGGCACCTTCACCCCGCAGCAGATGCCGCCGCCCACACCGATCACCGAGTTGATTGCCCAGATCCGCCATCACACCTCGCTCCCAGTGCTGGCAGCCGGTGGCCTAGCCACCTCCGGCGACGTCGCAGCAGTACTGCACGCTGGAGCGCACGCCGCGGTCGTCGGCACCGTGCTGCTCAGGACCGACGAGAGCGGTGCATCGGATACCCACAAAGCGGCCCTGGCCGACAGCACCCGCGGCCCCACGGTCGTCACCCGCGCCTTCACCGGGCGCCCAGCCCGGGCGCTCCGCAACGAGTTCATCGACCACTACGACACGCTCGCGCCCATCGAATACCCCGCCATCCATCACCTGACCAACCCGATCCGTAAAGCAGCACTTGCAGCACACGACCCCGAGCGAATGCATCTGTGGGCCGGCACCGGCTACCGGCACGCCACCGCGGAACCAGCAGCGACAGTGCTCGCGCGCTTGGCCGACCACCACCCGACGAATCTCCATTAGCTGTCCCACACCACACTCCGACCTGGACGTTTGTGGGATCCGTTCCACAAGCATGCACCAAAGGTTCCATTTGAGACGAGGCGCATTCGGGTCCGTCCCACAACCTTCGTGCAGACCTGACTTTCAGTACGCCCCTGGAGATGGATTTGGGTACGCACGGATAACGACGCCCAAACAGGAACTCGCGCGGCAGATCGACGCGCTCACCAAAGCTGGGATCAACCCCACGCGAACGTCTACGCGGACAAGAAGTCCGGGGGCCACCACCGAATGTCCCGAATTGCAGCTACGTTCGAACGGGCGATGTGATCGTGGTGCACACCCTCGACCGGCGGCCGCACCGTCCGCCTCTAGGGGAGGCTCTCGCACCGGCCTCGCGGCGATCGCTACAAGAGGTCGAAGTACTGCGAGCGAGCCTTCATGGCATGAATGAGCAGCTCGTTCCCACTGTCGAAGCGCAGGACAACCAGTTCCAGGAGCCGACCGTTCGGGTCGAAACCCAGCCGGAACTCGCGCGCGGGGTTGTCGTCGTCCAGACCAGCGGTATATACGTGATGCTCTGCCGCGTAGATGCCATCGTTTTCGCTGATCCCGTGTTTGAGCGCGGATTTATGCGCCTTCACGCGACCTGGGTCCAGGCACGCACCGCTTCTCGAATCGCCTCGGAGCGGGAAACATGCTCCTGCTCGGCACGGGCGTTCAATGCCTTCAGCAATGCCTCGTCCATCCGCACCGGCACCACCGCGCCGGGGCCGTCCCCCACGGTCGGTCGGCCGCGTTTGCGCAACTTTTCGACGTCGTAACCGGCCTCGGCCTCGTCTGCCCACTTCTGGATCATCCCGTCCGTGACGGGCGCTCCGTTGATCGTCTCCTCAGCCATAACCATTATCGTAATACGAAAATAGATTCTAGGCCACGATCGCCAACCAGGCCCCAGGGGCGGTCGATCCGAGTGATACCTGCGGCGATCGGATCATCCACTACCAGGTGCCCCGGCTCAACTGAAGCAGCCCACGACCCCGATTTACCGACATCTCAGTGGCCGTCGGCCACCGGTCAGCGAGAGTCCGCGACTGTCACAGACCGTCGACAACCCCCTTGACAACGGTGACACACATCTCTGGTCGGTCACCCGATTTCGCGAGCACGCTGAGACCAATCACCGAGGCCAGCAGTTGACGAGCTGCAATGTCGGCGGCAGACCGGCCCCTGTCGAACTCCCCGGACTCCTGTCCCTGCACGATGGTGTGCCGGAAGATCGTTTCGATCCCGGTGAACAACTCGTCCGCAATGCGGTTCACCTCGTCGTCGACGGTACCGAGCTCTGCCGCAGCATTGACCATGACGCAACCTCGCCGGTGCTCGCCGACCCCGGCGAGGACAGACATCGCCACCTCGAGGCGAGGCCGTGACGGGCCGGGCGCGGCGAATAGATCGGTGAGGTACTCGAGTCGCATCTCGCTGTAGCGCCGAAGCGCTCGCAGGAACAAGGCGTGCTTGCTCCCGAACGTGTTGTACAGGCTTCCTTTGCCGATCCCCATCTCGACCGCGAGCTGTTGGGGAGTAGTCGCGGCGTACCCCTGAAGCCAAAACAAGTCCATCGCCTTGTCAATCGCCGCATCCGTCTCAAAGCGCATCGGCCTACCCACCCGCGCATCCTAACCCCAGCTCATATTTGACCTCAAGGTCGCTAACTCATAGGGTGGCGGCCACATTCTTTTTGCCCTCAAGGTCAATAAGTTATGAACGCCAAAGGACCTCCATTCCGGCCAGGAAGGCATCTGTGTCAGTGTCTGCTCAACACTCGAGGGTCGCTCTCGGGTCACGCCCGCGCACCCACCTCCCGCTGAACACCCTCGCGATCCCCTTGGGCCTCGCCGGACTAGCCCAGGCCTGGTCGGTCGCCACGACCGCGCTCGGCACCCCATTCGCGCTTGCCCAGGCGTTCTGGCTGATCGCAGCGCTCGCCTGGATCTCGACCGCCACAGCGCACGTGCATCGCGCCAGGCGCGTCACCCACGGGTTCTCGCATCAGCTCACTCATTTCGCCCATGGCCCGCTCGCGGCGCTACTTCCGATCTCCGCGATGCTGCTGGGAGCGAATCTGCACCGCACAATTCCACTTGCCGGAACAGTGCTGACCCTGTTCGCCATCATGGCCGCAGCCGGATTCGGGGCGTGGATGATGAGCTTCTGGATGAGCGGAGAGATGGCGCTCGAATCCGTGCACGGCGGCTACTACCTGCCCATCAGTGCAGCCGGGCTTGTCGGGGCGCTCGCCGCAGCCCAATCCGGTCTCGACTGGCTCGCTACCGGATGCTTCGCGGTCGGCCTGTTCTTCTGGGTGGTGATCACCATGTTCCTCTTTCTCAGGCTCGCGCTGCGCCCCACCATGCCTGCACCCCTGGTCCCGACACTCGCGATCATGATCGCTCCGCCGGCAGTCGGCGCCGCAGCATGGCTGACCATCTCGAACGGGCACCCCGATGTCCTCTTCGAGGCGCTCACAGCAATCACGGCATTCATGGTCATGGTCCAGGTGCCCTTGCTGACGCGCTACCGTGCCCTGCCGTTCTCGCACGGTTTCTGGTCGTTCACCTTCCCCGTCGCGAGTGTCGTTGCTCTCGCCATCACCTGGCTTCACCTCCTGCAGCCGCCAGCCTGGCAAGCCACCACGGCCGGACTGCTCGGCGCAGTGACGATCCTCATGGCACTGATCGCGACCAAATCCATCCTCTTGATCCGGCACACCTCGCGTACTAACTCGCTTTCATTGCCAGCGAATCAGTGAACGGAGCGCGGCCGTCGTCTGACGGTCGGTAGGGGCAGGACATCGCTACCAAATATGGGTCCGTCAACGGATCGTTTATCCCTTATCCGCATACGTTATCCCTTGTCCGCGTAAGCTGAACGGCGGTCCATTCGGTCTTCGTGGCGAGGTCGTCGAGCAGCGGGTACGCGACGTAGCGGCGGTGATATCGGCCAGCGGCCTTTCGCGGCGGCTCGATGTCATCCTCTACCTCGATTTGGTGGAAATCGCGCGATTTGACGATGCCGAGCCCCTGGCCCCGATGTGCGGCGGTCACGCACACATCCCTGTGGCGTGGATCACATTTCAATAGGGTGTTCTGGAACGAGTCGACCCTGATGCCCAACGCATGAGGGGCAAAACACTGACGTGGTGGGTCCGAGTACTGGACGCTCAAGGACGGTACCAGGCATGCAACCGGTTATTGGGCGGAGGAGTTCGCAGCACCGCACAGGGCACTCACCGAGGCCGGCCACCAGATCGAGGTCGCCACCCCCAACGGGGTGGTCCCGAGCGTGGACATGATGAGCCTGCGCCCCGAGATGGCTGGCAGCGCTCAGATCGCTCTCGATCTGGAGGCGATCATCCGCTCTGCTGAGGTGATGCCTCGGCCAATCCAATTGGCGAACGCTCGCCTGGAGGATTACGACGCCGTCTACTTACCCGGCGGTCACGGTCCCATGGAAGACTTGTGCGTCGACGCGGACGTCGGCCGCCTACTGACCGCGGCGCTTGCTTCCGGCAAACCCCTCGCCATTGTCTGCCACGCCCCGGCCGCGATGTTGGCGACCAGGATCCACGGTGTATCGCCCTTCGCCGGCTATCAGGTCACGGCCTTCACCAACGAGGAAGAGCACGCTGTCGGGCTCGGACCGAAAGCCCGCTGGTTGGTGGAGGACGAACTCATCGACCTAGGCGTCGACTTCACCAAGGGCGAGATGTGGAAACCGTATACGGTGGTCGACCGCAACCTGTTCACCGGACAGAACCCTGCCTCGGCGGCCATCCTGGCCGAACGATTACTCAAAGTCCTTTAGCACGCGAGATCCCGCGCCAGCTTGCGGCCTATTTTCGTGCACGGGATCCGACAGAGCCGTCGCCCAGGCGGGTCAAGTACGACAATGCCGCCGCCGAGTCGTTTTCCATTTGCCTCAAACGAAAAGAGTCGCACGGACTGTGCTGGACGTGAAGTCGCAAGTGCCGCTGCACCTGACTCTTCGTACGTCAACTGGCGACGCAGTCGCTACTCCTCGGCTACCTACCTCACGAGCGACTTCGAACTACGACTACTCGCATCACCCACGCCATCAGGTGCGCATGAAATGCGTTATCCGCCATCAATATGCAACCTCACCTGGTCGGGCTCTACTGTCTAGCGGCCTGGGCGATAGATCTCGTCGGCGGCTATCGAGGTGACGCCAAGTTCGGCTGCGACAGCGTCAATTGCTTGCCGCGCGATGTTAGGTCCACCTGGCCGTCGGGGGTGAAGTACGGGCCGATGTAGCGATCGTATAGGCGTTGCGTTTCATCACGAGTGAGTCGGTTGAGGAACGAGACGATGTAGTCGACGACCAGGTCGGGCCGTTCGGTCATGGTCTGCAGCGCCCGTCGGTTGGCCCGGACCAGGGCCTGCAGCGCGGGGCTGTCCAGCGGAATATGGACGGGGTCTACGGCGACGCCCACGGTAGGGATCTGAAAGTGATCACC
>SEEV01000902.1 GCA_004211695.1 Rhodococcus sp. (in: high G+C Gram-positive bacteria) | reverse complement strand
AGCAGGTCCTGGGTGACCGGGTCCGCCTTCTCGGTGGACTCGATGGAAGCCCGCAACCGTGCGATGACGGCGGCCAGGTTCGCGGCGATCGTCTCGACCACCTCGCCGTCGGATGTCCAGCCTTCGGCGAATCCCGTGGTACCCGCGTCCTCCGCGACGGTGGCCGCGCGGCCGTCGGGGCTGACGCCGATCGCGGTGGCCCGTTCGGCCGCCTCATCGGTGAATTTGCGTGCGACGGTAGCCAGCTCGTCGAGGGCGGGGTGTACCCCCAGGAAGTGGGGTCCGATGACGTTCCAGTGCGCCTGTTTGGCGATCAGACTCAGGTCGATCAGGTCGACGACAGTGCCCTGCAGTGCCGTGCCGGCGATCCGCTGCTGCTCGGCGTCGAGGGTGGTGATGGTGGGGGTGGGGGTCATGGTTGCTCCTGTCGTTTCTTGGGTCGGTGTCGGGGTCCTTGCTGTGGTCAAGACCGACCGAGGTCGTCCCGATCGTGCTGTCAGCATGGAGGGGGACTGCGCCCGTCGGTGTGATCGGTACCCACGCGTGCTGCGGGATGTCCGGGCGCTCTGCGATCTCAGGCAATGTCTGCGAGAGGCAGAACCGTGTTCTCCTCGGCCTCGCTGAGGTGGTGTGCGAGCGCTGAACCGGCGTTTTCGGGCGGGGTGCGGTGATCGGTCTCGGGCGCGAACATCGCCTCGAGATGGGCCTTGATCTGGCGGGTGCTCATCGATCCGCCGTGGGCGAAGGATCTGTGGATTGTGGCGGCGGGCGTGCGCGATCGATACATTCCTCGTTCTCTCTTTCTCGGCCTCCGGGCCGCTGTCGGCGCGGGGTGGGCCGTGTGGGTGGCGCAGCGTCACGGCGGGAGCCGCGATCAGAATGCTCTCGGCCACAGCCAGGTCGGCCGTGGCCGCGGGCTGATCACTCAGAGTCGGGGCGATGCCGAAGCACCCTCATTGCGCACTGAGTTGCGGCGGTGCAGTGATCACCGCGGCGCGCTGTGGTCAATGAGGTTGTGCCTCATCGACCACCGCCTATTCTCCGGCGGCAATGGACACCATGCGGGTGCCCGGTACTGTCTTGCTCAACGCGATCGCGATGCGGCGTTCGGATTCGTCCGCGAACGGGCCTGCGAGGGTGACGCAGCCCTCCTCGACCGTGACGCGCCAGCGTCCGTCCCCGGTGTAGTCGTCGAGGCGGCGTTGCGCGCCCACGGCGATCGTCTCGTTCGGTTTGAGCATCAACCGCACCACGTCACTGCGGCTGAGGATGCCCACTACCCGACCGTCGATATCCACGACCGGCAGACTGCGTAGTCCCTGGTGAAGCAGCATCTTGCTCACATCGG
>SEEV01000901.1 GCA_004211695.1 Rhodococcus sp. (in: high G+C Gram-positive bacteria) | reverse complement strand
GGGGCAATCCAGATGCGCGGTGCCAATAGTTTATGGACGCCACCCACCGACTCAATGTCGCAATGGAGTACATCCGATCGCCCACCTCGGACCGCGTCTCCGCGCTCTCACGCACATAGTCGGCGACAGCACGAGGATCGGTGGGCATCAATGAAATTTCACGTGGCGCACACCAACTCGCGAACCTAACCCAGTCCTGCCGGTAGTTTCGTGCAGTGCTGGCAGATTGCAGCCGGTCGAGTTCGGCAACCGTTCGATCGTCAACTCCCGGCAGCGACTGCGTCGCGTCGCCGCCCGACGGAACGGTAGGCATGGCCTCCGCTGACGTCGGGCTTGCAGGGCGTGACACATCGTGAGTGCTCACGTGCACATCATTCCAGGAGTAGCGGTGTTTTCGTGGATCCGCTACGCCGTGCCGTGATGGCACAGCTGGGCCGTTCTCGTTTTCCGGATGTGGTGATGCACGGTGCATCACCCGGTCGCGCGGCCGACTGAAGCGGACCTCGCTCCCCACCCTCGCACGACCACCCCTGACGCTTCCTCCTGCGGTTGATGCAGCCCGAGGGAGCTCCCCGCAACAGTCGATCGCAACTTCCATTGCTCAGATGGTGCCTATACTCTTGGAAGAGGTCCTGACCTGGGGACTCTTCCTCACATCGAGTTCTGAGCTTCTTTTAGCGTGGGTCTGATAACAGATTGCGGAAGTGACTGGACCTAGCTTCTTTTCTTCGCCGTTTCCGCAGAATACTTACCGCTCGCCGAGGGCCAGACGGCCGTAGGTCCCGCTGCTGCAAACCCACCCCGGAACCTCTTGACCAGGCATTTCGTTGCCATCAGACGTGGTGGCTACGGTCAGCACGACTTGTGCGACGGTTCCCCATTTTTGCGGGCACCGCGATAACTGGTTGGAGGCACTTCGCCGACGGCTTTGCGCTCGTTGACGATGACGTGACGAATTGCCTGACGCCCTCTTCTCGCTCCGTGTATAAAGACCCGTTTGAAGGCGTCCGTTTACCGAGACTGGGGCGGTCAATTTCTTGACAGCGGGAGAACGGCCCCTTTTGGAGTTTCGTCAAGTGACGTAACATCGCGAGGGGTGTGGCGGGTCTAGTGCGGGCCGGTTCCAGGAGTGGCCCCGCCCCTAAGAGCGGATTCCAGGCGGTGCTCGGCGACACTCTTCACCGATCGCCCCGGCCAACAAGAGACTGGATTTGGCGACCATGTGCATGACCATCGGTATGGCCTTGCATATGGCCTTAGGTGAGATGTTCGTGGCAGCTAGATCCAGGAGTTGAACATGGACGCCATTCGCACTCTTGGTGGCGCAGCGAAGGAAGCCGCAGCCGGCA
>SEEV01000048.1 GCA_004211695.1 Rhodococcus sp. (in: high G+C Gram-positive bacteria) | reverse complement strand
CCCTTGTCGGTCGGCACGCTCAGCTGCTGATCGGCGAGGGTGAGCAGGCCGCTGGCCTGCGCCAATGCCATCACCGGGACCAGTCCCGCGGTCGACATCAGATTGGGGTCGTCGAACCTTGCCGCCGCGACGGGTCGGGTGTGAGATAGTTGCATCTACGAGATGCCCTTCGTTGTGGCCGAATTGTCTCTGTGAGAAGTTCAATTCTTCCACTACGACAGGGCATTTCGCCGTTACGACCCACCCACGGACTCGTCCAGATCGGTGCATCCAGGCTTAGGGATTCGGTCCGGACTGTACGGAGGATGCTGGTCAGGGCCAGTGTCGCTTCGAGCATGGCGGAATGATCCCCGATGCAGGTGCGCGGACCACCTCCGAACGGAAGGTACTGCCACCTGTTCCGCCCTGCCGACCGGTCGGGGCCGAATCGTCCTGGGTCGAACCGGCCGGGGTCGTCCCACAGTGCGGGGTCGTGGTGGAGGGCGTAGACCCCGACGACAACGTTCGTGCCGGCGGGAATGCGGTAGCCGTCGACCACGACATCGCGCATGGCCATGCGTGCGAGGACCGCCGCGGGGGACACATCCTCAGGGCTTCATGGATCACTTGGGTGTAGGGCAGGTGGACAACGTCGTCCACATGGAGCGGACGATCACCGAGGGCGGCGCTCTCCGCTGTTACGCGCTCCTGGATGGCGCCGTCGAACCCGAGCGCCCACAGACTGTATGCCAACGTGGTCGCGGTGGTGTCGTGTCCGGTGAAGAGGAATGCCCACAGCTCCTGGTGGATCGCCCGGTCGGTGAACCGTTTCCGGTCACGGGATCCGTCGTGTCGAAGAAGAGTCTGATCAGCTCGGCATTTCGCCCGGGGTCGCCTTGGACGGCCGTGATGGCGTCATCGATCGTTCTGTCGATGACGTCTTTCGCGGTTCGAAACCGGTGTCGTGCAAACGTCGGCAGCCATGCTGGGGCGCGAACGGGTTGTAGCGAGCGATCCGTCACGAATTGTACGGCCCGGTTGAGCGGCGGTCCGAGTGCTTCGGCCTGCGCGCCGAGGTCGAGCCCGAACAGTGACTGTCCGAGCACCCGCATGGTGAGCCGAAGGGTTTCCTTGTCGAGATCGATCGAGCCCGCTTTCGCCCAGGTGGCGGCCGAGGTTTGGGCGATATCGGCCATGCGGCTGGCGTAGATCGCCACGTGTTTCTTGGTGAACAGGGGCTGCAGGGTTCGGCGTCGGCTCAGCCACGGTTCGTGGGTGATGTTGAACAGATTGTCGCCGAGGTGTGCGTCATCTACCGACGCTCGCTCGAACGGCGCCGAGCTGCCCGGCATTTCCCAGGACGATGAGGATGGCTCCTGGCTCGATCTGGGTGCGTCCACTCGGGTTCGCGATGAATTTCCCTGAAGGTGAACGGATTGCGACCAGGAGGGCGTCGCTGGTATCGCGCAGCGCGGCATCGGAAAGGGTGCGGCCCACCAACTGTGAGGCGGCCGGGACCTCGACTTCCTCGATCCGGTAGTCCAACGTCTCGCCATGCATCACCACATCCAGGAACTCGGAGACGTGAGGTTGCAGGGCGAAGGCACCCATTCGTCGGCCGCCGATCAGCTGAGGATTGACCACTCGATTGGTACCGGCACGGATCAGTTTGGACGTTGACTCCTCATTGCGGGCGCGGGCGATGATAACCAGGTCAGGGCGCAGCGCTCTGCTCGAGAGACTGACATATACGTTGTCGGCATCGGTATCGAGTGCCGTGATCAGGGCATGGGCGCGCGCGATTCCGGCCGCTTGCAGGGTGGCATCGTCGGTGACGTCTCCGACGACGGAGGGACAGTCGAGTCCGCGCAACCGTTCCGGATCGTTGTCGACGATGACCACCGGCCGTCCGACCGAGGACAGATAGTGCACGCTCGCCCTGCCGACGCGACCCCACCCGCAGACGATGACGTGCCCGGACATGCGCTTGATGTGATGGTCCATCCGGCGTTTCTCCATGTGCTGGCGCAAATGACCTTCGATGAGTGCCTCGAGAAGGACACTCAGCGTGTACAGCGCGGTGCCGACGCCGGCCAGAATGAGGACGATGGTGAACAACTGACCCACGGCGTCGAGTGGGTGGATCTCGCGGAAACCCACGGTGGTGATGGTCGTGACAGTTTGGTACAGCGCGTCGAGGACGCCGAACCCGAGAACGAGGTAGCCGATCGTTCCGACCACGATGACGGACCCGAACACCCCGAGCGCTCGACCGAATCTCAGCAATGGACTCATCGCGATACATCGATGTGCCAGCTAGTCCGTCACGATTCGGACCTTGATTTGCCGAACACCACATGTGCCCACCATTGCGTCAGTGGGCTCGGGTCGGGCCATTCGACCCGATCCTCGGCCAAGTCCTCCTCCGTGGTCTCCGGCATTCTTCCTCGCTCCGCGCTGTGGGGATTGTCGTCGACGACGCCTCGTCGGGCAGATTGGGAAGTCGGCTTCGCCGAAACACCCGATCGGCGGTGGGCGTGGGCCGGCTTCATGGCAACCTCCAACGGGCTCTTGTCGCTCCACCTATCCAAGCGACATGTGCTATCTCCGAGTAGGGTCCACGGTCACTTGTTGGGCGTGACTGATCGTGTCGGGTGCAAAGACCGTCTCGAGGTCGAAATCGCTCCAGGCGCGGACCGCGACGAGGTCGGTCTCGCGCGGGGACGCCTCCACGAAGGCGCCTCGATCGCCGGTTTGCTGTTCTTCGATCTGTCGACACCGACGACTACCGGTCCGCCCAGGACGGCGTCGACTGCATCGGGAATTCCCCGGACGATCGCGACCGGACAGGGCGCGTGGGTGGCGACGGACGTGCTGACCGATCAGAGCAGCCCACCGGTGAACTCGCCGATCCCGTGTGAACCGAGCACAATCATGCGAGCTTCGCCTGCGGCTCATCTGACCGCGTCGAGTGCGGCCGCGGAGCCGTCGATTCCAACGACGACCGCAGAATCTGCGTTCATACGAAACCCATCCTGTGGCTCACCGGATTCTCTCCCTCCAGCCTCTGAGCGCACCCAGTGTGCCGAGTGGGCCGAAAGCCCCTCACACTCGGGCATCGGACCTGCCGAAACGGCGCGACCCGTGACACGGACGTGGACGACACGTGCCGAAAGACGCTGTGGACCCGACTCCGTCAGCGGGACACTGGAATGACAGGGCGCGGCCACCGCTCGGTGGGTGTGATGCGCCGACGATGAAGTGGAGGAAGACCTCTCGTGATGTACGACTACGACCCCGGCGGGTGGGGATTCGCGCTGATGTTCGTCGGGATGGCCCTTTTCTGGGCGCTGCTGATCGCGGGAATCGTGCTATTGACCCGCTATGTCGACCACAGCGGCCATACCCCGGTGGGTACACCGTCGGCTCGGCACGGAGCCGAGAAGATGCTCGCCGAACGCTTCGCGCGGGTGGAAATCGACCAGGACGAATACCGGAACCGCCTGGCGATATTGCGGGGCGAACGTCGCACTGAACGCAATTCCCGCCGTCGCAGAAGGAGATGAATGTGATGGATACGATGCGGATGCGGCACATGTTCATGATGTGGCTGCACCGGATGGGCATGATGCCACCGATGCCCATGATGCCGATGTGATCGATCGCTGCCGTGGGGAGTCAGAACGCATTGACTCCCTCCAGCACGAGCGCGGGCCAGGCCGGCACCATCATCCCCGAACCAACCGACGCCAGGCGTATGCCCCAGTCTTGGTGAGTTTCGGTGCGGAACAGCAGAAGACCACCGAACACCGCGATCGCAGAGGCGGCGAGGACGTCGAGCGGCGTGACCCAGCGCAGGGCTGCATAACCGACGAGCGCCGCAACTCCCACCCATGCCCAGCGGAGATTTCGAAATTCCAGTTCGGCTGCACGCATCATCCGCTCCTTGGGCGTCGCATATCTGAAGTCTCAGCGTCCCTCGGTGACTATCCGTTCGAAAAGAGTATTTCGGCACTGGGGACCGGGCCGTGCACAACCGATACTGGACACCGACCGTGGCCTTGCATCGACTTCGCCGGCGATGGCACCGCACGGGAGCCGCCGCAGGACCGTCGGCGCGCACAACCCGACGACGTCACCTTTCTGCTGTCCACGACCCTCGCGTGGTACCGGAGTGCCGTGACCGCGCCCGCCCGCCGGGTAGCGTCATCCACCCGCCGCGGTAGCCGGAACCTCGCGGCCCACCCCCAGAGGACGCTTCGGGGCGCGGCCGCCGTGGTCGGCTCGACAATGCGGTACACGCGACCGGTGTTCACCACGCGTTCCCCGGTGATGACGAAACGCAGCACGCGTCGTCGCGTCGCCGTGCTCGATGTGCCGATGAGCGGATTCGAGGCCGCCGCTGCCGCCTGCGGGGGTTCGATCAACGACGCGCCGCCGGCACCCGCACCTTGTTCGTCGCCGTGGGTGCGGGCGTGACTGCGGGCGCCGCCCTCTGTTACGAGCCGCCTGAGTCCGTGTCGTACAAAATGAATTGACGCAGTCGGACAGAAAGTCGCTGCACTCTCCCGACGTACTTGCAGGCCTGTCCTGTGGGGATCTGTCTCGGGACAGTATCGGCAGTCGTGAGGTACCGACGGTGCGTGTTGGGCACCCTGCCCGGAGACGTTGTCCGCGTGGTTCTCGGTGAAGTCGTTGCCGCCGAACAGGGGCTGCTGGACACCGCGTACCTCGAGTGCGCGTGGACGTCCGGGAATCGAGACATGTCGACGCGGTAGGTTCGCACGGAGTTCGGTCCGGAGCGGCCCAACCGTCGCGGCCTCGGCGTCCGCCAAGCCGCGGCGCGACGACTCGAGCGTGTGGAGAACATCGTCTGCGGCATCGGATGCCGCCGCCCCGACGGGAAGGTGGGCGGGCGAGGGTCCTCCCATGGACACTGTTGGTCGGTGCGTCCCTGTGCTCACGGGGGTACGCCTCGACGCGTCACCAGGACCGCGGTCGGGTTGCGTGAGTGGGTCCGCCGGCCAGATCGCGGATCGTGAGCAGCATCTTCCGGCTCATGACGAAGCCGATGGGTTCGAGAAGAAGCGGGCCGAACGTGAGCCGACTGGACACTGTCGGCCCATAGTTGCCGCGGCCCCGTTCGATCAACCGGGTGTGCCGGTCGTCGACGCGCAGAAGGTGGAACGCCCAGATCGATGCGTCACCGGTATCGGGGTTGGCTCCGCGCAGAACGAGCCGCGAATTCGGTTCGACCATGGCGACGGTCAGCGGCGGAGCCTTCGGGTGTAACCGAACTCCGTCACCGACTCCGAGTTTCTGGTAGTCGGGGAGAATCGTGTCGGTGTTGTGCACACGGCAGCCGATGAGATTTTCCAGGCCCTGATAGCTGTAGAACCCGCCCCGTCCCTGGCCGAGTTGGGCGATCCAGGGCCATACCTGCTCCGGGGTCGCATCGACCGTGACGGCATGGGTGTATCCCCAACGCGAATGGGGGATCAGCTCGTCGCCCGGCATCGCTGTTTCCGCCTCCGCGGTGGTGGCACCCCAGCTGGTGCGCCAGCGGCGCAGGACTTTCGTGGTGAGGACATGCCCCGCGATGAGCGCCGCACCCCCGAGCGCCTGGACGAGAATTGCCGGCCGGATCACCGCGAGGGCTCCGCACCCGACCAACGTGCCCGGCACACCGGCGTCGATGACCGTCGCCCCGCCGATCGCGGCCTCTCGTCGATATCCCCACGTGGGACTGCACGGATGAAAATCGTCATCTTGTCGGCTCCGTCACCTCGAGGTTCACGTTCCATCATCGAGGGACGGAGACCGCAACGACAGAGTATTTCGACCTCCCCCCACCCGTCGGGCACCGCACCGTCGGCACAGTGACTTTCGACCCTGTGCGACCGACGGTCCGCGGTGTTGTCTGGAGCGTGACGACGAGGAGTTTCCATGAACGTCATGCACGCAGTGGTCGAGCATCGATGGGTCCAGCCGATCGATCAGGTGCGCCTACCCGACGCGCCCTCGGTGGGCGGTAAGGCGGCGAACCTGGGGGAATTGACCCACGCCCGATTCCCCGTACCCCCCGCTTTCGCCGTGACCCAGGACGCTTATCTGTACGCCCTGGACGAGGCGGGGGTACGCGGGACGCTCCGCACCCGTGGGCTGCCCCCACTCGGCGCCGACGACGCAGCCCTCACGGCGGCAGCACAGGAGCTGCGGGAAATAGTGCTCGGGATATCGGTGCCAGCCACCCTGCGCGCCGAGATCCTCGAGGCCTACCACGAACTCGGCGATACCGCGCGGGTCGCGGTGCGATCGTCGGCTCCCGCCGAAGATGCCGCCGACACCTCCTTCGCCGGCATTCACGACAGTTTCACGGACGTGTCGGGGCCGGATGCGCTCATCGACGCGATCCGGAAATGTTGGGCGTCACTGTGGTCGGAGCGCGCACTGACCTACCGGGGCGTCCAGGGCGTCACCGAGGAACCGTCGGTTGCGGTCGTCGTCCAGTTGATGGTGGACTCCGACCGCTCCGGTGTCGTCTTCACCGCCGACCCGAGAACCGGTGCGCGCGACCGGATTATCGTCGAGGCCGCGGCAGGGCTCGGCGAGGTTGTCGTCGGAGGACAGGTCGAGCCGGACACCTACGTTGTATCCAAGGACGGATTCAAGGTACTCGACGTGCATGTCGGATCCCAGTCGTTCGCCATCACCGTCGACGCCGAGATCGAACACACCACCGACATACCGGTCGCCGAGCGGGGTAACCGCGTACTCACGGATGCTCAACTCGAGCGGCTCGCGCTCCTGGCAGTCTCGGTGGAAGAGCATTATCACGCACCGCAGGACCTCGAGTTCGCGTTCGCCGACGACAGATTGTGGATCGTCCAGACCCGCCCGATCACCACGCTCGACTCCGCCCGGCAGTCCCCGGTCGCAGCACCGTCGGAACCGGCCGGTGAGATCCTCGCGCACGGGCTCGGGGCCAGTCCCGGGACGGTGTCCGGTCGAGTCCGTGTCCTTCGGTCCGTGTCCGATGCGCGCCTTCTCGACGATGGAGACATCCTCGTTGCGCCCATGACCCGCCCTGACTGGCTTCCGGTCTTGCGCAGGGCTGCCGCGATCGTCACGGACGGCGGCGGAATCACCTGCCACGCCGCCATCGTCGGCCGCGAGTTGGGTCGTCCGGTCGTGGTCGGGACCCGCACGGCGACCGCCGACCTCCTCGACGGGTCGACGGTCACGGTCGACGGGAATGCCGGGACAGTCCGCGAGGGCGCAATGGCGGCGACCGAACCCGTACCTGCCGCGGCCGCCCCAGCGGCGGCGACCCGATCGAGCTGGGCGGAGCCCACTGGGACCGCTGTCTACGTCAACCTCGCCACACCCGACGCGGCCGAACACGTCGCGGCGATGGACGTCGACGGCGTGGGACTGCTCCGCGCCGAGTTCATGATCATGGACGCGTTGCAGGGGATGCACCCGGCCACGATGCTGGCACAGGGCCGCCGAAAGGAGTACGTGGACAATATGGGTGCGGCGGTCGAACGGATCGCGGCGGCCTTCGCCCCACGCCCGGTGATCTACCGCGCAATCGATCTGCGCACCAACGAGTTCGCGAACCTGACCGGCGGGGACGTCGAGCCGAACGAGGACAACCCGATGATCGGGTACCGCGGGTGTTTCCGGTACGTGCGTGAACCGGAACTGTTCCGGCTCGACCTGGATGTGGTCCTCACCGTACGCAAACGCTATCCGAACGTGCACCTGATGATTCCGTTCGTGCGCACCCGCTGGGAGCTCGAACAGTGCCTCGGCCTTCTCGACTCCCATCCGCTCGGTGCCGATCGCCGCATGCACCGCTGGATCATGGCCGAGGTCCCGTCCGTCGTCTACTGGATCCCGGAATACGCCGCCCTCGGCATCGACGGTGTCTCCATCGGCACCAACGACCTGACCCAGCTCGTCCTCGGCGTCGATCGTGACTCCGAGATCTGCCGTGACCTGTTCGACACCATGGATCCCGCGGTCCTCGACGCGGTCGACCTCATCATCGAGCGGGCGTCGCGGGCCGGGCTCACCACCTCGCTGTGCGGACAGGCGGTGTCGACGAATCCCACGCTCGCCGAACATCTAGTGCGCGCGGGGATCACCTCCGTATCGGTGACACCGGATGCGGCAGTGATCACCCGGCGCAACGTCGCCGCGGCCGAACGCCGAATCCTGCTCGACCGCGCACGGTTTGCGGCCACCCACCCGGCGGAGGGTCAAGCAGAACGTCGACGGCCATGACCGAGCCCGGCGCAGTGCTTCAGCGCCGCACGACAACTGACGAAGGGTTGCCGGCCGAGGGGTCCGTCGAAGCCCATAGCCGGCCGCGTTCGGTGTAGAGGTCGAGTTGCCCGTCGGCGTACGTCCACTGCCAGGGCTGGCTGTTGTGTACCGACGGTGCCCGGCAGGCAAGGTCCACGGCGATGCGGACTACGTTCTCGTCGGGAATGGTGCTGTCCACGATCGCCTCCTCGGTGAATCACACTCCGCCCTGACCCGGGGTGGAGAGTCGGTGCGTAGTACACCGCAGTGTTCGCCTTCCAGCAGCCCCGAGGTTAGGGCCGTTGGTCACTGCGGACAACCGCCGACGATTCGGGTCGGAAGACCCTACTGGCGGCATCTGCCCGCTGTAAGCCTGAGAAGATGCCCAGTGACATTGCAATTCACACGGTCGGCCTCACCAAGCGGTTCGGCTCCGTGCTGGCTCTGGACTCGGTGGACCTGAATATCGTCGAGGGTGAGGTCTTCGGCTATCTCGGCCCCAACGGCGCCGGGAAGTCGACCACACTGCGTCTGCTCGTGGGCTTGCTGCGTCCGACTGCCGGATCGGCCCATGTGTTCGACCTCGATGCATGGTCGTCGGCGCCCGCGGTTCATCGTCTGATCGGCTACGTCCCCGGCGAATTGGCACTCTACGACCGCATGACCGGACGCCAGCACATCACGTACTTCGGACACTTGCGTGGCCAGCCCGACGACAAAGCGGCGACGGTGATCGCTGATCGGCTCGATCTCGACCTCGACCGAACCGTCCGGACGATGTCGAAAGGAAACCGCCAGAAGCTCGCGTTGGTCCTCGCGCTGATGTCCGGCCCACGACTGCTCATTCTCGACGAACCTACCGGCGGCCTCGATCCGCTCGTGCAACACGAGTTTCAGGCGATCGTCCGCGAGCACTCCGCAACCGGCGGAACGGTGTTGCTGTCGTCTCACGTACTCAGTGAAGTTCAGCAGGTAGCCGACCGCGTCGGTGTACTGCGGGAGGGTCGGCTCATCGCCGTCGAGAGTCTTCACGAACTGCGCCAGAAGTCGCTGCACCATGTCACCGCAGAATTTGCGACACCGATTCTGGAATCCGATTTTCGCGAAGTGGCCGGCATCCGGGACCTCACCGTCGAGGGCACGTCGCTGACGTGCAGTGCACCTCAGGCCTCGCTGGACGCCCTGATTCGTCGGATCTCACAGTTCCCCATCGTCGATTTCGAGTGCGCCGAGGCCGACCTCGAGGAGACATTCATGGCGTTCTACGAGATCCGGGACCGAAATGCTGCGTAGCGTGCTGACCAAGACGTTGTACGACCAGCGCCGAGCATTCCCGGCGTGGGTCGTCGGGCTCGCGTTGTTGGTCGCGATGTACGTGGCGATCTGGCCCAGTGTTCGCGACGAGCCGTCGATGAACCAGTTCCTCGACCAGATGCCGGAGGCGTTTCGTGCACTCTTCGCGATGTCTGGGGCGGATATGTCGACGCCGGTCGGATACATCGAGATCGAACTGCTGTCGTTCATGGGTCCGTTATTGCTTCTGATCTACGCCGTCGGAACGGGTGCGGGGGCGGTCGCCGGAGAGGAGGAGCGGGGAACGCTCGATCAGTTGCTCGCCACGCCCCTGAGCCGCGGACGGATCCTGACGGAGAAGTTCGGTGCCCTCGCCGTGGGGATCGTGGCGCTGTCGGCGGTCATGGGACTCGCTCTGCTCGGGGAGGGGATGCTTGCCGACATGGATCTGCCGGTCTGGAATGTCACGGCGGCAATGGCGCACCTGGCGCTTCTGGCGCTGGTCTTCGGCACACTCGCATTCGCGATCGGCGCCGTCACCGGACACCCTGCACTCAGTCGCTCGGTCCCTGCCGTGGCCGCGATACTGGCATATGTGCTCAACGGCCTCGGGCCTGTGGTGGCGTGGTTGGCGCCGTGGCAACGATATTCACCGTTCTACCAGTACGCCGGCCATGATCCGTTGCGCCACGGGTTCTCGTTCGCGGCAGCGTCCGTATCCTCTCTGACGATTGTCGTGTTGCTCGGAGTCGCGCTCGTCGGATTCGCTCATCGCGATGTGGTGAGGTAACCGTGACTGACGCGAGGGCACCTTCTCTCGAGCCGATTGTCGTCGGAGTCGACGGCTCGACAGCAGCGAGAGCGGCTTCGCGGTGGGCCGCCGTCGTCGCGGAGCAGCACGGAACCACGCTGCACCTGGTTCACGTGCTCCCCCCACGCCCCGCCTTCTACGCTGAACCCCGTCCCCTGCCGTCGGAAGACGAGGACCGCATCGCCGGGGAAACGTTCCTGGACGGTGCGTTGCGCAGCATCAGGACCGACCGGGCTGCAATCGCGGTGGAGTGTTCGCTGTTGACCGGGTCGACGGCGGCCGACGTCCTGTTGCCGTTGGCGGATTCGGCGTCGATGGTGGTGATCGGATCGACGGCACGCGGCCCGGTGCAGGGGTACCTGAATGCGACGGCGCTGCGACTTGCTCATCACTGCCCGTGCCCGGTCGTGGTGTGGCGGGGACCCGAAAAGCACGCGATTCCGGACCATCGCACCGTCGTCGTCGGTGTCGACGGCAGCCGGTGCAGTGTCGCCGCCGTGGCCGACGCCTTCGACTTCGCCGGCCGATTCGACGCGCCGCTGGTGGCCGTGCATTCATGGAGGTCGGGTGTTCCGCACGACGCCGAGGACGCCGGCGGCGGGGTCGCGGCCGGCCAGCGGGAACGGGCAGTTCTGGTGGAAAGTCTCGGCGGTTGGGGTGACCGATTTCCCGACGTGGTCGTACGTGAGATTGTCGAGTGCGGTGGCGCAGGAGAGGTATTGCTTCGCTGGTGCGAGGACGCGCAGCTTCTCGTCGTCGGAAGCCACGGGCACGGCGCGCTCGGCCGTGCGGTCCTCGGGTCGACGAGTCAGGACATGCTTCACCGGGCTCGGTGTCCGGTGATGATCAGCAAGATTCACCGGGATACCGGTACGGTCCATGATCATGCCGCGGAGTTCGGCGATTGTGGACGTCGCTGAGTTCCACGCCTACGGCTACGCCGCCGCCCTGCTGATCGGGCTGGGGTTGGGAATCGAGCGGGAACACGCGGCGCGAACGCCACCCGACGGTGCGGACCCGGGGTCGTGGGAGTTGCCCGGCGCGCGGACCTTCCCGCTCATCGCCCTCGCCGGCGCCATCGCGGCGCATCTCGGCACCGCCGTGGTCACCGCCGTTTTCGTGGGAATCGCGGCCCTCGTCCTGGGGTGGTATTGGGTACGCACCCACATCCCGCCGCGACCGGACGTCGGGACTACCACCGCCTTCGCCGCCCTGGTGGCTTTCTTGCTCGGCGCCCTCGCCTGGCATTATCCGTCCCTTGCCGTTGCGCTCGGCGTGATCGTGCTCGTCCTGCTCTCCGTCAAATACCCCATGCACGAATTCGCGGAGCACATGATCGACGAGCGCGACATCACGGACTTCTGCGTACTGCTCGCGATCGCCTTCCTCGTCCTCCCCCTACTTCCAGACCGTGACGTCGGACCCTACGGTGCGTTGAACCCTGCGACGATCGGCCGGCTGGTGCTCATGCTGAGCCTGATCGGCTGGGTGGGCTACGTAGCCACCCGGATCCTCGGCCCACGATGGGGATTGCTGATCGTCGGCTTCGGCGGCGGTTTCGTCTCCGGCGCTGCGACCACCGCCGTCATGGCGCGGACAGCGCGTCGAGAACAGGATTCGCCGGATGCCCTACCTGCGGCACTGATTGTGAATCTGTCCACCATCCTGCTCGTTGTAGGTATCACCTGGGTCGTCAATTCCGAAGTATCGGCACAGCTGGCACTGATATTCGGCGGAGCTGCCGCGCTCGTCGTCGCCGAGACCGCCGTTCTGGTGCTCCGGGGATCGCACGACAGATCGTCGGGCAACCGCGTCCAGGGGACACAGCCGGCCGCGGGTCTGCTCGACCGCCCGATCTCGGTGCCGGCAACACTCTCACTGGCTGGAATCCTGCTCGTCCTCCTCATCCTCACGAAGGGCGCCGCGGACAGCTTCGGCGGCGGCGGGGTCATCGCTGCGTCGGCTGTCGGCGGATTGGCCGATGCCCACTCCTCCTCGCTCGCCGCAGCGTTCGCGGCAGGTGCCGAGATCACCGTCGACACCGCGACGGTGGCTGCAGTTGTCGCCGTCGGAACGAACCTGGTCACCAAACTGGTCCTCGCCGCCGTTGCCGGTTCATTCCGGTTCGCCGTGACGTTGGCGGCCTGGCTGGCCCTACCGGTCGCTGTGACGGCAGCGACCTTGTGGGTCATGCTCGTCCACTGATCGTCGGCCGATGCACTGGTCGGATCGGGCAGCCTCCGGCGGGAGGGTGTCGATGACCTACGGCCCTAGAGCCACCGAGCGAACGAGCACAACACTCGAAGCTAGGACAACGCAGGAGATACACGATGACAGGCGGAGCACCCACCACACCCACGGACGCACTGTGAACATGCGAGAGCTCCCCGTGGTACCTGACCGACGTACCGTCGAATCAGCCGTGGCGCTGGCGTGCCGCGCCCCGTCGCTGCACAACAGCCAGCCGTGGCATTGGGTGATGGGCGCAGCTCACCTGACGTTGTACAGCGATCCCGACCGGCTGTTGCCTGCCACCGATGGGTTCGGTCGCCAGATGGTGATCTCCTGCGGTGCGGCCTTGAATCATCTCGAGTACGCATTCGCGGCGAATCGCTGGCGTCCTGTGATCGAACGGCTGCCGCGGTCTTCCGACCGGCAACTTCTCTCGACGATCGGATTCGTCCCGGCACCGAAACCGCTAGATTTCGTCGCACGAATGGCGGCGGCGATCGAACGACGACGAACCGAACGACTGCCACTGGACGCACCACCCGCGTGGAGGGAGACCCTCGACCAATTGGTGCGAATCACCGCAGGAACAGCCATCGAACTCGAAGACCTGGGCGAGCGAAGCCGCCCCACACTCGAGGAAGCATCACGCCGAATGACCGGTTTACGGCACGAGGACCCCACCTACCAAGCCGAACTGCGGTGGTGGTCGGGGCGCGGCCTGTTCCCCGACGGTGTGCCGGAACAGGCGCGCCCCTCCGCCCGGCAGCAGCACTCGGTGCACCTCTCACGAGAGTTTCCACCCGGCCGCGCGAGCACGCCCGACGGCGGCCCAGTGGAAGACCGATCCGCGATCCTCCTGCTCTCCACGTCCAGGGATTCGCGACTTGATTGGCTACGGAGCGGCGAGGCACTCTCCGCTGTTCTGCTCGCATGCACGGACCGCGGGCTCGCCACCTGCCCGGTCACCCATCTGACCGAACGCGGCGCGACACGGACGATGCTGCGAGAGCTGTCCGCTGGGGACGGCCTGCCTCAGGTGCTGATCAGGGTAGGAGCGGGCACCGGAGTGGGGGAACCATCGACCACACCCAGACGCCCGTTACCGGAAGTCTTGGTTCGAGAGCGGCCGGCTCCGGGCAATCTGTCCGGTGAGTAGGGGAGGGCCGAAAGCTCAAACATCGAGCTTCCGCCCACCGACTCGACGGAGATCGATGACACGATTGCGGCGCGGGCGGTGGGCGGAATCGATGAGGAGGTCACCATGTTCGATCCGGCGATCGTTGTGGGAGTGGACGGATCCCGGTCGTCGCTGGATGCGGTGCGGTGGGCCGCACGTGAGGCTACAGTGCGCAGGGCGCCGCTACTGTTGTTGTCCTGCACCACGTACCGCGGTACGGAAGATGGGCCTCGACTCGCGGAAGTGCTCCATGCCCGAGCTGAGCGGGACGTTGCCGAAGCGCTCGAGATCGCCCGCGCCGCGTCCGATGTGGCAGACCTCGACATTCGGGGCGAGGTGTCCCACCAGAACGCTCCGGGAGCACTCGTCGACCGATCAGGCGGGGCAGAAATGGTCGTGCTGGGCCGCCGCGGGCTCGGCGAGTTCACCGACGGACTGATCGGCTCCGCGACCTCGGCCGTATCGCGCCATGCGCAGTGCCCGGTCGCCGTGATCGACGGTTGGTCGAGAGTCGCGGACGGGACGGGACCCGTCGTCGTCGGCGTCGACGGATCTCCGAGCAGTGCACGGGCCATCGGTCAGGCGTTCGAGGAGTGTTCCCTTCACAACGCGGAACTGATTGCGCTGCACGCGTGGTCTGACCAGGTCCTGTCAACGCTCCCGGTCGGTGTAGAGCAGACCGCGGAGCGGTCGGTGCTCGAGGCCAGTGTGGCGGAATGGTGTGAGCGGTTCCCCGATGTCTCGGTGAAGCAGACCCTCGTTCGGGACCGTCCCGTTCGCCATCTCCTCGAGATGGCCGACCAAGCCCAGATGATCGTGGTCGGCAGTCGAGGGCGGGGCGGCTTTCCCGGGATGACTCTCGGCTCGACAAGCGCAGCCTTGCTGCACATGACTCCGTGTCCACTTCTGATTGTCAGACCGTGAAGAGCACTAGCGGTCGATACGTTCCCGACCGCGAGTGGCCCGGCCTCCATGAAGTTTCGAACAGCGCGATGACCTTGGGCCCTACATCGGCACCTGTTCCGGCGCGACACTCGAAGGAGCAATGGCAGGAGGTCGTCATGATCGGGGAACAGGCGCTGGTGATGCGGATGTGGCGGTTGGGGCCGTGGAGCGGGAGCCGGCTGATGCGGGGAAGCTATCGCCTCGAATCCTCGATCGTCCTCGTTGTCGTCGCACTGGTGCTGATCTTGGTGCCCTTCGCTGCAGCCTTCGGAACTGCAACTCACACACGCCTCGATGACCGATCCCGGGCCGACCGCGAAACTCGGCATCAGATCGCGGCGCTGCTCCTCGAGGACGCGAGTGTGAACCTGGCGGATACCACCCCGGCAACGGGTGCCACGGGGCAGGCGCCGGCCCGGTGGGCCGTGGACGGATCCACACACACCGGAATGGTGCAGACCGCGCCGGAAGCGAAGGCGGGACAAACGATCAGTATCTGGATCGACCCGGCCGGCAAAATCGTCGATGCGCCGAAGACAGGCACCGAGAACGCGTTCGAGGCAGTGGGCGCCGCCCTCGCGTTGTGGACGATGGGTGCGACCATCTGCCTGACGATGTTGATCGGAACTCGCTGGGCGGGAACGAGATACCGGATGTCACAGTGGGACCGCGAGTGGAGGAACCTCGGAAAGGCGCCAGGGTGGCCGGTCAGCTGACGCCCGTTGATGTCGAACACAGGAAGACGACAACAATTTCCGAATAGAGGCCAGAGCCAGTCGACGACAACTCGAGCTTCCTGGACGCGGGCTTCCTCGAAACGGAGGACTCCGACCCACACGCGAGCCTGACAATCGGGGCGCTCGCCATCCTCGACGGACCGTGCCCGGGTCACCGGATCCCCATTTCGACCTCGGTAATCACCTGCGGAGGGTTGCCCTCCGGAACCAGGGGAGGAGGCCGCCTGTTCGGTTTCGTCGCCCAGGTCATGGCGCACCGACTCGACTGCGACCGGCCCTTGGGGGAATGCTGGGTCGTCGAAGGCCTCACCGACGACCGCTGGGCCGTACCGACCTAGATTCATCACTGCATGGCGTCCGGTATCACCGGAACGAAACTGTTCGAGGCGATGTGCGACGAAGTCGTGGCCGAAACGTCGAGGCCTGCAGAGCCCGACATCGACACCAAGCCGGTACCGACCGGCGGCACATGCCTCGAGAGCCTCGTCCGCTCGACGATCGAGTTCCTCTCCCCGGTGCGGCAACTCCGGCTCGTCTCGGCGGCACTGGCCATTCCACGTCGGCTGACGGCCGCCGGTATCGGCGTCGCGACCGTCCTCACCCACCTGCTGTCCGAGATGCTGACCTCGTCTACCGACACGTCGCTGATCGGACCGTCGCGCGGCGCAGTAGCGGCGCTGGCGCCCGATCGGTGCTGACCCTTCTCGACTCTGCACGCGCGGCCGGAGAGCCGCGGTACGTCGGGGCCACCGTCCCGGTACCGCATGCCGAGGGAATCCATCCCACGGAAGTCTGACCGACCTTTGGCGAAGGCCTCTACGAGGGCGAGCTGACCGCAGGTTGGCTAGCGGCGAACGGCAGCGAGAGTTGAAATGCCAAACAACTTCCCCTAACCCACGCCAATGTGGAATCCGGATGCCCCCTCGCCGACTCCCCGGCCGCTCGACATTACGGCGCATGCAAAGCGCGATCAGCCACCCACCACCCTCGCCTCGGTGGGCTTCCGAACGTCCTCAGTAGGTACAGTCAGTCATCTCGGTTCTTCCGCGACTTCCGGGGCGAGAAAGGACTTCCGGGGCGAGAAAGTAGGAGGAGACTCGGCCTCGTCACGGATCTGTCGCAGTATCGGCCCGCTCATCGCCTTGACGAAAGGACCCACAACCGTCCAATACCTGCGAAACCTCCGCCGCGCCTCGTCATCGGTGCCGTGGACTCGGACCTCGGTAACCAGGACGGATGTACGCGCGCCGTACGCCAGAACCGTGAAACCCCAGGCACCGACGCCATATCCGGGAAGGGAGAACTGCCCGAAGTCTGCTGGGGCCCACTCGACGCGGCCGTAGCCCTTCTCCCACCAACGCCCGATGAACCCGAGCACTATCGCACTTTCGGGCTCCTCCGCGAGAAGGTGGAACCCGCCGTCGGGTTCCAGCAGCTGGTCGAAATAGAATTCGGACCCACTGCCCTGGATATGTGCACACCGACGTTCGCGGATGGCGTCGATCGCAATTCGAGCTCGGTTCGGGAGCGCGACCACTGGCGACTGCAAGAAGTCGACGCTGTGGATGGCTGCGAAGATCTCCGGCGCAGATGCGCATACGACCTGCGTACGAAGGATGCGTTGCTCGTACGTCGGCAGCTGGGCTTCGATCAGGCTCGAGCCGAGTCTGGGGTCGTGCACGATGTATCTCCTCGTGGAGGCAGTCGGAGGGTCGGGGACCGGTCGAATCACAACGTCCCTGTCCCCACGGGCGCGGCTAGCGAACGATGAGGAGCGGGCAGACGACCGAGTGCATCAACGCCCTACTGGTCGACCCCAGCAGCATGCTGGAAAACCCTCCTCGCCCCCGACTCCCCACAACGAGTAGCTGCGCGTTCTCGGCTTGCTCACGCAGGTGTCGGGTGGGCCGATCCCTGACCACGATGGTGCGCACCTTCACGTCCGGGTAGTTTTCCGCGCGGCCGGCGAGATTCTCGGACAACAAGGCTGTTTCGTTGGCCGCATCCCGCTTCCACTCGGCGTCGGTGCCTCCGTCCAAGGAAAGTTCCAGAACGATGTCGGACCATGCGTGAACGGCGACGAGTTCCGCCTGCCGGAAGGCTGCTTCTTCGAAGGCCATCGAGATGGCCGGTTCACTGTTCTGAGTTCCGTCGACGCCGACGACAACTGGTCCGGGAAGGTCATTGACGTCGCGATCAGGCGCTCCACGGATTACGGCCACCGGGCATGGGGCGTGGGTGGCAACCGCCGAACTGACCGATCCCAGGACGGCGCGTTCGACGATTCCCCGTCTGTTCGCACCGACCACGAGCATGGAAGCATTCGCGGACCGCGCAAGTAGTTCCCCGGCTGGAGTCCCGGTGCAGACGGTGGTGACGATCTCGATGGTGTGTCCGGGCACTGAGTGACGGGCGACCTGCGCCGCACGGTCCAACCTGTCTTTGCTGTCGCGTTCCTCTTCTTGGAAGAAGCTGGAGGGCATACCGATTGGGACTCCGTACCTTCCGGGAACGAACGCCGTCGTGATCAGCGACAGAGCCGTGTTGCGGAGCGAGGCTTCCTTGGCCGCCCACGAAACAGCCTGCAACGAAGATGGTGAGCCGTCGATTCCTACAACGATCGGTCGGTGGCCGGACATGGTGCACTCCTACGGGTTGCTGCGCCGAATTTCTGCCTTGATACTCATCGTTGCGGCCCGTAGGCGACACCCGTTAGGGGAGAAGGTCACAAGCCCACGGACCGAGGACTGAGCGCCTCGAAACAGATGGGTGGAGGCGGGCGACGCCGTAGATGTGAACTACTTCAGCACAGCGGCAGCACCGGGGGAGGTGACCAAGGACCCTGGCATTCGAGACCGGCGGTGACGACACTGAGACAATGGATTCGATCGAACCCCTCGAGATCATGCATCCCCAGGGCCCCGACGACTTCCTACTGATTGGGACTCTTGCCCCAATTTTCGGTGCTGCGGGACGCACAGCATTCTGCTCACGAATGAAATCGGACCGGAATCCTTCGCGAGCGGTCGGCGGTCACCAGCGGGTCCGTCGTGGGGAAGGACTCCGACGATGAGTGACAGCAACACCGGCGTCGCGGGCGGCGGAGCGATCTACGCCCTGGGTATCTTCGGGGCCTGGGTGTGGTTCTGGCAGCAGGCGGACGCATTCTGGGAGTACGTCCTCGCGATCGTCCAGGGGCTACTCTGGCCGGCCTGGATGGTCTACGAGGTCTTCAAGGCCCTCGCTGGCTAAGCGCTGCGATTCCCCCGCCGGCCTCAGAGTCGGCGCCCATCGCGCCGGCGGGTTCGTGGTGCTTTCGTTGGGGTGTGGGGGCATCGGGGACCGTCTCGCAGTTGAGGACGTCATCGTTGGCGGGTGCTCGATCGTAAGCACCCCAACAGGCATGTTCGATCGCCAGTGCCACACGGCCTCAGTGCCGTCCCGGCAAGTCGACTTCGCTCGGCGCCTTGTCGTCGCGTAGGCCCTTCCAGCTCGGGTGACGCAGCCTCCCGCTGGTGTGTTCGCGGTACTCGACATCGCCGACCAACTTCGGTCCGACCCAGCGCGCGCCCTTCGTATCCCGCGCCGGTGGCGGCGCGGCGAGGGGAGTCGTCGGTCGTTCTATCGCCGCGAGTTGCTCTCGTAGTGCCTTCCGCGTCGCGGTGGTAAATCCGGTGCCGACGTGTCCGATGTAGACCAGTCGGTGGTCATCGTCGTAGGCGCCCAGGAGAAGTGATCCGACGCCTTCTCGGGCTGTTCCGGTGCCATCGACCCATCCGACGATGATTCCTTCGGTATTGGCCCGCAGTGGTTGTTTTATCCAAGCGGGGGAGCGGCGACCGGGTCGATACGTCGAGTCCATGCGTTTCGCGACCGCTCCCTCGAGGTGCTGCTGGCGGGCGAGATCGAGCATCTGCTCGCCATTGACGTCGGTCCAGTACGGCGGCACCTGCATCCGCGGCCCGGACAATGCGAGATCTTCGAGTTCGGTCCGTCGCTGCAGGTAGGGCAGCGAGGTCGTTGGCTTTCCGTCAAGGGCCAGGACGTCGAATACGTAGTACGTCACGGGCACCTCGTTGCATAGCTGTTCGGTGGGAGACAGCACGTGCATCCGCCGCTGAAGGCGACCGAACGATGGTCGGCCCCGCGCATCGAGCGCGACAATTTCCCCGTCGAGGATTGCCTCGCGGCGGTCCAGCGCGTCGGTGATCGGACGTGCAAGCTCCGGAAAGGTGGCGGTGATGTCGTTTCCGTTACGGCTGAAAAGCCGAGATACACCGTTGTCGATGGTGGCGATGGCGCGTTGACCGTCCCACTTCATTTCGAACGCCCAACCCGGGCCGCTGGGAAGTTGGCCGAGCGTGGCCAGCATCGGAGTCGGAACGGTCGACGAGGAGGGCATCCACCGAGTGTGCGGGAAGTACCCCGGCCGTGAGGCGCGAACGTACCGTTGTGGATGACGGACAGCAAACCGACGGTGTTGTGGCCGCGTTCGTGTGCGCGGCCGTCGTTGGGTGGCTCAGACTGTTTGCCAGGAGGTTTTCTGATGACAACTCTCCATCTCGGTCCGGTACTGCACGATTTCGCGCCGACGGCGGCTGGGTCGGTGCCGCACACGCTGGACCGTCTGGTTCCGATCGCCGGGGTCGTTCCGGTCGTCGATGCCTTCGGGCGCCAGTGCTTGGGTCCCCGGTACTGAGCCGATGGAGGTCGCCTTGCTGTTGGCGATCGCGACGGCGTTCGCGTTCGACCTCACCAACGGTTTCCACGATTCGGCGAACTCGATCGCCGCGCTCGTCGCGACCGGTGCTGCCCGGCCCGGACACGCGCTGATTCTTGCAGCCGCGGGGAACTTCGCGGGTCCGTTGCTTGTTGGCACGGCGGTCGCCGATACCGTCGGTGGGGTCGTGGAGTTGCCCGCAGAGGCGACGGTGTCAGCGGTCGGGGCTGCTCTGACCGCGGCGATTGCGTGGAACCTGCTCACGTGGTGGTTCGGATTGCCGTCGAGTTCGTCGCACGCGCTGGTCGGCGGGTTGGTCGGCGCGTGCCTCGTCGCCGCGGGCGCAGACGGGGTGCGTTGGGGTGGGTTCACCGACGGACGTCCCACGGGTGTCGTGGGCATCCTGACCGGGCTGGCGCTCTCGCCGGTGATGGGGGCGCTGGCGTGTGCGCTGCTCGGGGCGTTCGCCTGGCGTCTGATGCGGCGGGCTCGGCGGAGTGCCCTTGCTCCGGTGCGGGGTGCCGAATGGGGCACGGCCGCGATGCTTGCGTTCAGCCATGGGGGCAACGATGCGCAGAAGACGATGGGTGTGATCACGCTGTTGCTGGTCGCGAGTGGACATCTCTCGGAATTCACGGTGCCACTGTGGGTCAAGCTCGCGGCCGCGACGAGCCTGACCGTCGGCACCGCGTTCGGGGGGTGGCGGATCGTGCGGACCGTGGGCCGCGGAGTGTTTCGGATGACTCCGCTCGACGGCCTGGTGAGTCAATCCGGTGCCGCGGGGGTGATCCTCGGCGCCTCCCTCGTCGGTGCGCCGGTGAGCACGACGCATGTGGTCGCGGCCGGCGTGGTAGGTGTAGGGGCACAGCACCGCACGCGGCATGTGCACTGGAGGGTGGTCAAGGAGATGGGCTTGGCGTGGGTTGTCACGTTGCCGGTGACCGCTCTGCTGGGGGCGGCACTGTTCCCGGTGTGGGAGGTGTTCTGATGCGCTGGCCGCGCCTGCCGACCTCCTGGTTTCTGCCGCGTTCGTTCGACGTGCTCGGAATGCTGCGGGCGCAGCTGGTGCTCGTGGAGCAGGGCATGCGGGTGTTGAACGGGTGGGGGCACGGCGAGGTCGCGATCCACGATGCGGCCGCGGAGCTGCGGGTCGTCGCGGAGGCCGAGCGCGTCGCGCGTCGCGACCTCCATAACGCGGTGCGCGACAGTTTCAGCACGCCGATCGAGGCGGAGGATCTGTTCGAGTTGGGGGAACGGCTCGGTGAGATCACCGAGGCCGGGTATGCGTTGATCCGGGAGTCGGAGTTGTCGTGTTCGGGGCCGACCTGTCTCGCCCCGGATCGGTACTTGGTGGGATTACTCGACGCACTCGCCGACGCGGCCGTCCCCCTGGCGGAGGGACTGCGTGCGCTGCCGGGGGGCGCCGCCGCGACGTACGCGGACGGCGCGATCGAGGCACTGTCGGCGGCCGAGCACGCCTACCGTGCCGCGATCGCCGACCTCGAGCACGAGACCGACGTGCGGCGGGAGCTGCGCCGGCGGGAGCTGTATCGCCGAGCTGAGCATCTGCACGCCGCGATCTTGCGGGTCGCGAGGCGCACCGGATATTCGGTGTACAAGGCGCGTTGACGTCCTCACCGTCAGGAAGCACAGGCCTCTCCACGTGGTCGCCGGTGCCGGCGTTCTACTCGCCGCGGCACTTGTAGACCCCGCGCCAGCCGACAGGCCCACGGTGCGGCCACTCGATTGGACGAAAGTCCGACACATGAGCGAGCCGACTGGCCGGCCCGAAGTTCGGGGGCCTGCCGCTGTGATCGATCAGCCACGCGGAGATCAAAGCCCGCATCGAAGGCCATTTGCCGATCTTGGCTACGGTCTGGATAGCGCATAACCCGACCCCGATCAGCCCACGCGCCGAAATTGATCGGTCTGCCACGGTAACCCGCTCGGGGCGTGGATGATTCGACGTCTGACTCGACAGATTCTGAGCTGCAGGCCGGCCCAAGATTTCTAAGAAAGACCTTGGCGGTTATACCTATGCGCTGCAGGGCAAGTCGGTGTGTCCATGTCAGTACGGACCACCTGCAGTTGCAGCTATCTGCCCGGTCAGAGCCAGAGGGGGCGTGCCGCTTTCCGTACCGCCTGCCACTGACCGTCCAGGCGTTCGGCCTGCTCGTCGCCGATCTGCAGTTCCTGAGTCCGAAGCTCGACTCCGCGGTGTGATCGTGCGCGGAGTCGGCGCGTTTCCGGCGTATCCGGTCCACACTCGAGAATGACGACGCGCTGATGCACAGCGGGGTTCGTCCGGGCGTGATCCCGTCGTGCGACGCTAAATGAAACCAGGCTCCTCGAATAACTTTGCCAAAGCGCCGGTTTCCCGGCATCACCAAGCATCGCGCGAAGGAGCTGGGCTGTCTGGGGTCGAAAGTCCTCAGTTCGCCGGTGGCACCACAATCTTGTTCCTCGGGTGCCGGGGGCTATCGGTTCAGTGCCAAAGGGGCGGTGTCGTTGGCAGATCATCGTCGGGCAGGATTGTGCAGGAGTTAGGTGGCGGCTGACCGGCCGAGCACCGTACCGGTGGGGGCTGGGCCCTCGGTGGCCGAGAGCCACGAGCTGGGCGCGTTCGGCGCATTCGGCGGCGGTGAGTAGTGTCTGCGCACCGTGTGGGAGCAGTCGGCGGACGTGAGTAGGCCGTGTCCTGGGTGTGTTGGGTGCGAGATCGGCGCCGGTCGGTCACGAACTGCGCGGAGCTTATTTCGACCAGCTCGTCGCGTACACGCATCCGGCCGAGAGGCAGTCCGCCCTGTGCGTGGCTGGTGACGACGCCCCGCAAGCGATGGCAGCGCCGTGAGCGAGGAGAAACGCCATCGCCGCGACGGCGGATTGGTCGGTCACCCGATGCCAGTCGGCCACGACGAGGGCCAAGCGCAGGAGCGGATTTCGATGCTGTCTCTGTGTGACAGGTGGACGCACACGGCGCCGGGTACGAGAGGACTACCGGGCGAACATCGAACTCCATGCGAACTTTGCCTTGGATGAGCTTTCGACCCGATGTTGCACGAAAATCGAAGCGCGGGAGAGCATTCTGTGAGTGTCTCGGGGTTGGCGGCGTGAGATGGTTGCCGCCGATTACATCCGGAGTCGCTGTCGCCGGAGATCACCGCAGACACGCTGGTCATCCACGGCCGGCAGGAACGCATCGTGGCAGAGCACGATCCCTCACCGATCACCCGCGCATCTCCTGTGCCTCGCACTTCCTCACCCTCAACCTCGAGATCGCGGAGGCGGTCGAGCCCGTGGAGCGAGCGGTGCTGTCAAACTGGTGAGCGCCTATCGGACGACGATCAGCGGGCAGGTCACTGTGTGCATCAACGCCCGGCTGGTCGACCCGAGCAGCAGACTCTTGAAGCCCCCCCGCCCGCGGCTCCCGACCACGAGAAGCTGTGCATTTTCGGCCTGTTCCCGAAGATTCCGAACGGGGTCGTCCATGACGACGACCGGTCGCACCTTCACGTCCGGGAACTCCTCGGCACGCCCCGCCAGGCTTTCCGACAGCAGCGCGGTTTCGCGCTCGACGACCGCAGTCCAATCGTTGTCGCTGGGGAACGGGGCGTGCAAATCGACATCAGCCCACGCGTGCACCGCGACCAGTTCGACGTCGCGGAGCGCCGCCTCCTCGAACGCCATCGTGATCGCGGGCTCGCTGTGCGCCGAGCCGTCGACCCCGACGACGACAGGACCGGAGATGTCGTTGACGTCGGTGTGCGGGAGCCCCCGGACGACGGCCACGGGACAGTGGGCGTGCGCGACGACCGCCGCGCTTACCGATCCCAGGATCGCCCTATCAATCAGTCCGCGCTTGTTCGCGCCCACCACCATCATGCGTGCAGAGCGCGACTGCTCGATCAGTTCGCTGGAGGGCGCACCGGTGAAGAGACTGGTGTGCAGGTCGAGATCCCGGCCTACCGCGGCCGTCGTCGCAATCTCTTCGGCTCGGGCCAGCCGCTTCCTGGCGTTGGCTTCCTCATCCTCGAAGTAGATAGGGGGGATCCCAGCGGGAAGACTGTAGGCGCCGGGGATCAACGTGGTCGTCATCAAGGTCAGCGGCGCACCCCGCAGCACGGCTTCCCGTGTCGCCCACGCCACCGCTTGCAGGGACGACGGCGATCCATCTACTCCGACGACGATCGGACGGCTGGCGGTCATGAGATCTCCTCGGGCGTCGAAGGATGAAAACCTGTCATCGTCCATCGTCGCCGCATAGGTCAGGTGTGCCGTAGGGGAGAAGGTCCTCACCTTCCCCCTGGACTGGGTGGAGACCATGCCCGCTCAGCGCCACCGCGTTGCAAGGCCGACGCCAGCTCGCTGCCCCGATCGGTGTTCTCAAACCCACTCGATAGACGTCAAAACTGTTGTGTAGCGAACTTATTTGCATCGTCACTCAGATGCGCGTGTTGTTGCGGCAATTGCGGGGTGGGCGGCGCGCCGACATCGCTGACCGCTACCGTGGTCACGAAATTGCTACGTGATTGCCGTCCACGCAGCGGGGTCGATCGAATCCGCGCCGCAGGAGGTCGTCGAGGGGCATGATCCCGTGCACTCTTGCCGGTGGCCTGCCGGGAATTGCATATGCGGCCACTTCGGCGCAGGGGTTCGGCTGCATGTCGCAGCGGGCGGCGGTAACCACCGTGACCGAGCCCGCGAAGGTACCTTGGGAAACCTTCACGCCGCACCAATGATTCGAAACAGGAGTCGGCCGGGTGGGGCGATCCCGCGTCACATGTCAGGTGCACAGGTGAGTGGACGGTTTGGGAGTCTCGTGGCCGTCACCGCTGACGGAACGTGGCGCGGTCCTGAGCGAAAACTGCTTTTGTGGGTGGCGATCTCGCTACACGGTCACGAAGCACAACGTCAGCAGATCGTGGACAATCGTGGTACCGGCCGAGCCTGTACTGGTCCGCTGGGTGCGGAGGCGGCGGGTGATGTCACGCGGAGCCTCGCCGCCCTCGGTATTCGTTTTCTCGGGACGTTCGGCTACGGATCGGGTGAGGCTATATGGAGCGGCTGACCGCGCAGGACGTGATGACCCTGTGGCCGGACGAGGCCGGGTGGCCGCAGGACATCGGTGTGGTGGCGCTGCTGGACGCCGGTGACTTCGTCGGCGTGGATGGCCGGTTCCTGCTCGGGGACGTCCGGGCGTGGATGGAGGCGCGGTTGCCGCTGGCGCCGCGCCTGCGGCAGGTGGTGTACGTGCCTCGGTGGGGTCTGGGACGGCCAGTGTGGGTGGATGCGGCCGCCTTCGATGTTCGCGATCACGTACGAGCCGTCCCACCGGCCGATGGTGGTAACGAGGCGCGGCTTCTGGAGGTGGTCGAGGGGTTGCGTCGGCGTCCGCTCGACCACTGCAGGCCGTTGTGGGAGGTGTGGTTCGTGCCCGGCCTGTCGGACGGCCGGACCGCGGTCTATCTCCGGGTCCATCACGTGATCGCCGACGGCCTGGCCGGGGTGGCGATGTTCGGCGCTCTGTTCGACCCTGCGCCCGACGGTCCGGTTCCCCGGGTCGAGCCGTGGGCGCCGGCACGGGTGCCGGCAGCGGGCGAGCTGATCGTCGACAACCTGCGGCGTCGGTGGGCGGCCGCGACTGGTGTGCTGGCAGCGTGTG
>SEEV01000371.1 GCA_004211695.1 Rhodococcus sp. (in: high G+C Gram-positive bacteria) | reverse complement strand
ATGATCTACTACCCGCTCTCCACCCTGATGCTGGCCAACATCCGGGACATCCTCGTCATCACCACCCCGCACGACGCCGAGCAGTTCCGCCGGCTCCTCGGCGACGGCTCCCAGTTCGGCGTGAACCTCACCTACCAGGTGCAGGAGGAACCGAACGGCCTGGCGCAGGCGTTCGTCCTCGGCGCCGACCACGTCGGCAGCGAGTCCGTGTCCCTCGTGCTCGGCGACAACATCTTCTACGGCCCCGGTCTCGGTTCCCGGCTCAACCGGTTCGAGAACATCGACGGCGGCGCGGTGTTCGCCTACTGGGTGTCCGATCCCAGCTCCTACGGCGTGGTCGAATTCGACGACACGGGCAGAGCTATTTCCATCGAAGAGAAACCCGCGACCCCGAAGTCGAACTTCTCGATCCCCGGGCTCTACTTCTACGACAACGACGTCGTCACCATCGCCCGCGACCTGAAGCCGTCGGACCGCGGCGAATACGAGATCACCGACGTCAACCAGGCCTACCTGCAGGCCGGACGGCTGCAGGTCGAGGTGCTGCCCCGCGGAACCGCCTGGCTCGACACCGGCACCGTCGATTCACTGCTCGAGGCGTCGAACTTCGTGCGCACGCTCGAGCACCGGCAGGGGCTGAAGATCGGCGTCCCGGAAGAGGTCGCGTGGCGCCGCGGATTCATCACCGACGCCGAATTGTGTGCGCGCGCCGAGACACTCGGAAAGTCGGGGTACGGCGACTACCTCCTCGAACTGCTCGAACGCGGCAAGGACTGGTGACGTGGAGTATCGCGAACTGAAGGTCCCCGGCGCCTGGGAGATCACTCCCCAGCAGTTCGGCGACGACCGCGGAGTGTTCCTCGAATGGTTCAAGGGATCGGAGTTCGAGTCGGCTGTCGGGCACAGCCTCGAACTCGCGCAGGCCAATTGCTCGGTGTCCGCCGCCGGAGTCCTGCGCGGCATCCACTTCACCGAGAACCCGCCCGGGCAGGCGAAGTACGTCACCTGTGTCAAGGGTGCGTTCCTCGACATCATCGTCGACCTGCGGATCGGGTCGCCGATGTTCGGGCAGTGGGATTCGGTGCTCATCGACGACGTCGACCGCCGCGCCGTGTACCTGCCGGCGGGTGTCGGCCACGCGATCCTGTCCCTCGAGGACGCGTCCACCGTCATGTACCTGTGCTCGATCGAGTACACCCCGGCCCTCGACCACGACGTCCATCCACTCGATCCCGAACTGGGCATCGACTGGCCCACGGTGGGCCGGGACGGCAGCCCGCTGACGTTCCAGCTGTCCGAGAAGGATTCGGCCGCACCGTCCCTGAAGCAGGCGATGGACGCCGGAGTGCTGCCCACCTTCCCCACGTGAGTGTTTTCGCGTCCCCGAACACACAATGCCACTCACGTGGGGCGCGCACCCGGACTTCCGCGACCGCAAATCGATCCACAGGACTGAAACGTGTTCTAGTATCGAGTGCGTGAGCTTCGTCGTCGTCGACCACCCCCGGCCGGGCATCGCCCTGGTGACGCTCAACCGTCCGGAACGCATGAATGCGATGGCGTTCGACGTGATGATCCCGTTCCGCGATGCGCTGGAGGAGATCAGCAACGACAACGCGGTGCGCGCGGTGGTGATCACCGGCGCGGGCCGCGGCTTCTGGTCCGGCGCCGACCAGAGGTCCGCGGGCACGCTCCCCCACGTCGACGGCCTCACGCCCCCGACCGTCGCGCTGCGCGCCATGGAGTTGCTGGACAACGTGGTGCTGTCGCTGCGCCGGATGCATCAGCCGGTGATCAGTGCGGTCAACGGCGCCGCCATCGGAGGCGGCCTGTGCCTGGCGCTCGCCTCCGACATCCGGATCGCGGCGGAGGACGCGTACTTCCGGGCGGCCGGTATCAACAACGGTCTGACGGCGAGTGAGCTGGGACTGAGCTACCTGCTGCCACGCGCGATCGGTTCGTCCCGGGCGTTCGAGATCATGCTGTCCGGGCGGGACGTGCACGCCGACGAGGCCGAGCGGATCGGGCTCGTGTCCCGCTGCGTGCCCGGCGAGGATCTCCTCGACGAATGCTTCGACCTCGCCGATCGTATGTCCCGGTTCTCCCGGCCCGGCCTGGAACTGACCAAGCGCACCCTGTGGTCCGGGCTCGACGCCGCCTCCCTGGAGGCACACATCCACCAGGAGGGCCTCGGACAGTTGCTGGTGCGACTGCTCACCGACAACTTCGAGGAGGCCACCGCCGCGCGGAAGGACAAGCGCGAACCGCAGTTCCGGGACCGGCGTTAGGCCCGGGACAGCGGCGCCGCCGACGGCGCGAACTCGCGCAGGGTGAACGAATTCGACACCACGGCCCGCAGTTCGGCGAGTCCCCCGGACAACTCGCCCGCCGCTCGCGCCTGCACCAGGACGTTGCCGAGGGCGGAGCCCTCGACGGGTCCGGCGACGACGGGCAGTCCGGTGGCATCCGCCGTCAGCTGGCAGAGCAGAGCGTTCTGTGAGCCGCCGCCGACGATGTGCACCACGTCGATCGGGGTGCCGGTCAGCTCGACGATCGACTGCACCGACCTCCGGTACGCGTCCGCGAGACTGTCCAGCACGCAGCGGATCACCTCGGCCGGAGCGTCCGGAACGCGCTGACCCGTCCGGGCGCATTCGGCGGCGATGCGGGCCGGCATGTCGCCCGGCGGCAGGTACACCGGCAGGTCCGGGTCGATCACCGCGCCGAGGTCGGTCAGCGCCTCGGCGTCCTCCAGCAGATCTTGCAGCGACATGTCGAGCCCGTCCGCCTGCCACTGCCGCATCGACTCCTGCACCAGCCACATGCCCATGACGTTCCGCAGCAGGCGGGTGGTGCCGTCGACTCCGGCCTCATTGGTGAACCCCGCCGCCCGCACCTCCTCGGTGCGGACGGGTCCGGGGAGTTCCGTCCCGACCAGCGACCACGTGCCCGAGGCGATGTACCCGAACCGCGTGCTCGCGGCGGGTACCGCGACCACGGCCGATGCGGTGTCGTGGCTGCCGACGGCCACCACCACCGGCGTGGCCCCGATCTCTTCGGCGACGTCGGGCCGGACGAGTCCGATCGCCCCACCGGGCTCCGCCAACGGTGGCAGGATGCGGTCGTCGAGACCGAGCCGGGCGGTGAGCGCACGATCCCAGTCGCGGCTCACCGGGTCGAGCAGCCCGGTGGTGGACGCATTGGTCACCTCGCCGACGCGGACCCCGCTGAGCCAGTACGCGAGGAGGTCCGGGATCATCAGCAGCTGCTCCGCGATGTCGAGCCGCTGCGCGCCGCTCTCCCGCTCGGCGAGCAGTTGGTACACCGTGTTGAACGGGAGTTGCGCGATACCGTTGCGCTCGAACAACTCCCGATCGGCGATGGCCGAACGCACGCCGGCCGCAACGCCCCACGTCCGCTGGTCGCGGTAGTGGTACGGCATCCCGAGAAGGGAACCGTCGCCGCCGAGCAGCCCGTAATCCACGGCCCACGTGTCGATTCCGATCGACACGAGAACATCCCCGCGGGCCTCGGCCTCCGTGACCGCGGCCCGCAGTCCGTCCAGCACACCCCGATACAATCCGGCCAGATCCCAATGCAGCGATCCCGCCAGCCGCACCGGCCGGTTGGGGAACCGTGCAACCTCGTCGAGGGTGATCACCCCGTCCGCGACGCGACCCAGCATCACCCGCCCACTGGACGCACCCAGATCGATCGCGGCGAACGCGTCCATCAGCGCAGGAACGCCGCAGCGACACCGGCATCCACCGGAATGTGCAGCCCGGTCGTGTGCGTGAGATCCCCGCCGGCGAGCGCGAACACCGCGTTGGCGACGTGCTCCGGCAGCACCTCCCGCTTCAGCAGGGTGCGCTGTGCGTAGTACTCACCCAGCTTCTCCTCCTCGACGCCGTACACGGCGGCCCGCTTGGCGCCCCAGCCGCCGGCGAAGATGCCCGATCCCCGCACCACACCGTCGGGGTTGATGCCGTTGACGCGGATGCCGTACTCGCCCAGTTCCGCCGCGAGCAGACGCACCTGGTGCGCCTGGTCGGCCTTGGTCGCCGAGTACGCGATGTTGTTGGGCCCGGCGAACACCGAGTTCTTCGAGGAGATGTAGACGATGTCGCCGCCCATACCCTGGGCGGTCATCACCCGCGCTGCCTCCCGCGACACCAGGAACGACCCCTTCGCCATCACGTCGTGCTGCAGGTCCCAGTCCTTCTCGGTGGTCTCGAGCAGCGGCTTGGAGATCGACAGTCCCGCGTTGTTGACGACGAGATCGACGCCGCCGAACGCCAGGACCGCGGCGTCGAACGCCGCGGCGACCTGGTCGGCGCTGGTCACGTCCGCCGCGACCCCGACCGCGACGTCACTGCCCCCGATCTCGGCGGCGGCCTCGGCGGCCTTCGCCTGGTCGAGGTCGGCGATCACGACGCACGCGCCCTCCGCAGCCAGGCGCTTCGCGATGGCCTTGCCGATGCCCGACGCCGAACCGGTGACCAGCGCGACCCGGGTGGCGAGCGGCGCCGGCTTCGGCATGCGGGCCAGCTTCGCCTCCTCGAGGGCCCAGTACTCGATGCGGAACTTCTCCCGCTCGTCGATCGGCTGGTACGTGGAGATGGCCTCGGCACCGCGCATCACGTTGATCGCGTTGACGTAGAACTCGCCCGCCACCCGCGCGGTCTGCTTGTTGGCGCCGAACGAGAACATGCCGACGCCGGGGACCAGCACGATGGCCGGGTCGGCGCCGCGCATCGCCGGGCTGCCCGGCTCCGCGTACTCCGCGTAGTACCGGGCGTAGTCCTCGCGGTAGGACGTGTGCAGTTCGCGCAACCGCGCGGTGACGTCGTCGAGCGAGGCCGTCGGCGGCAGGTCGAGGACCATCGGCCGGACCTTGGTGCGCAGGAAATGATCCGGGCACGACGTGCCCAATGCGGCGAGACGCGGATGCTCCTGCGCGGCCAGGAAGTTCAGCACCTCGTCGCTGTCGGTGAAGTGGCCCACCTGCGGGCGATCGGTCGACGCCAGTCCGCGCAGCAGCGGGAACAGTGCCGCCGCCCGGCGTCGGCGCTCGTCGGCGGGCAGCGCCTCGTAGCCCGCGATCGCGGGGCCGAACGGCTCCGCGCGACCGTTGTCGGCGATGAACTGCTCGGCCGTGCGGATGATCTCGAGCGACCGCCGCTCGCACTCCCCGCTGGTCGCCCCCCACGCGGTGATGCCGTGCCCGCCGAGGATGCAGCCGATGGCCTGCGGGTTCGCCTCAGCGATGGCCGAGATGTCGAGGCCCAGCTGGAAACCGGGGCGGCGCCACGGCACCCACACCACGCGGTCGCCGAAGCACTTGCGGGTCAGCTCTTCACCGTCCGCGGCGGTCGCGAGCGCGATGCCGGAATCGGGGTGCAGGTGGTCGACGTGCGGCGCGTTCACGAGGCCGTGCATGGCGGTGTCGATGGACGGGGCCGCACCGCCCTTGCCGTGGAGGCAGTAGTCGAATGCCGCGACCATCTCGTCCTCGGCCTCGAGGCCGGGGTAGACGTCGGTCAGCGCGCGGACCCGGTCGAGTCGCAGCGCGGCGAGTCCGGCGGGCTTCAGCGTTCCGAGGTCTCCCCCGGAGCCCTTCACCCAGACCAGTTCCACTTCGGCGCCGGTCACCGGGTCGACGTCGGTGCCCTTCGCGGAGGTGTTGCCGCCGGCGTAATTGGTGTTCCGAGCGTCGGCGCCCAGTCTGTTGGACCGCGCGATCAGTTCGGCGATGGTGCTCGTGGCGTTCACTGCTGTTTCTCCCTCGATGTTCTTACTTCAGACCCGGATGAATTCGACGCCGAGCAACTCTGCTGCGGCCTTGATCCCGCCGGCGCGGTGACCGACGCACAACGCCCAGTGGTGACCGGTCCCGGTGCCGCTCCACTCGTCCGTCCACTCCCCCGGATCGCGTCCGAAGTCGACCCGGGACGTGGTGTTGCCGATCGCCAGGAGCGGCCCCGGGACCACTTCGCCCTCGGACGCGATGAACGAGTACGACCCGTCGCGGTTCTGGCCGACCGCGAAAGTGGTGACGGGCCCGTGTGTCACGTCGAACTCGACGCTGACGCCGAATCCGCGCTTGCCGTGATAGACACCGAGACCCCGGAGCAGCGGTTCCGCGGACGAGACCTGGAGATGGGCGGGCCCGTCGTGCCCCATCTCGACGACGCCGTCGCGGAAGTTCAGCGCCTGCAGTTCGGTGAACGACCCACCGGCTCCCATCCGGTCGGACACCAGCATCGCGACCGCGGTGCGGATGTCGTACTCGCCGGCCAGCGGGATGCCGCGCGCGGTGAGCAGGGACGCCCCGAGAATCATTCCGGCGCCGAGCCGTTCGTGCACTTCGCCCTCGAGGCCACGATGGTAGTACGCCATGGCGTCGAGTTCGAAGTCCGCGACGAGACGGTCGAGCCCGACGGACACTCGGGCTCCCCAGGCGAGATCGTCCTCGTTCACCGAACCGTCCAG
>SEEV01000047.1 GCA_004211695.1 Rhodococcus sp. (in: high G+C Gram-positive bacteria) | reverse complement strand
CGAGCTCATCGGTGGCACCGCAGCCAGCCACCATATCGAATCCGGGGACGCTGATTCACTGTCCAGCAACACTTTCGGTGAATTCTAATCAATCAGTCCACTTAAGCAGATAAGCAGTATGCGTGTTCGAACAGCTACCACCTGGCGGCATTCCCCCGACGGAACGCGTACGCAAGGCGAATCGGTCCGGCGTCAGTGGGCGTGTCCGGCGGGGAAAGAGATCGACCCGTCATCGCCCACGCAACCACCTTGGACCGGGCCACTGCCGAAGAAGGGTCCGTTGACCGGACCAGTGCCGTTTGCGGGGGCTGATCCGATTCCCACACCCGTGACCCCGATGGCGCCACAGGAGAAACTGTGCGGACTGTTCGAATGGATATTCAGCTGGGTGCCGGGAGTATCCGGGTCTCCGTGAAGGGTCGGTGCCGCCGACGCGACGCCGGCACCGAATGCGACGAGCGGCGCGATCGCGGCCGCTGCAATCGCCGTGCGTAATGCGAACGTGTTCATCTGATATCACCTTGGATTCATGTGTCGCCGGCGCTCCCGTGCCGGTCGCTGATGCTCGGTTCCCCCACCATTTCGCTGTCAACGTCGTCGATACAATCATCGTCCGAAACGCGCAGGAGATCATCCCCAATATCGCTCCGCACTCCCGAAGCTGTTCCGAACCGGACGGTGACTGGTGAGTCGCCGACCGGGTGCCCCGGCGTGATGATCTACTGGCAGAAGATTCTGGAAAAAGATGTGGCGAGGATGTCGAGACCGGCCCGGCTGCTCCGTCCCAGGGGCAGATGCGGCCACCGTGGCCGCACCACAGCAAGGAGACCAGCATGACGAAGTACCTGTTTCTCAAGCACTACCGAGGTGCCCCCGAGGCCGTCAACGACGTCCCGATGGACCAGTGGACCCCGGAAGAGATCGAGGACCATGTGCAGTACATGTCCGACTTCGCCACCCGCCTCGAGAGCACCGGTGAGTACGTCGACAGCCAGGCGCTCTCACCCGAGGGCACGTTCGTCCGGTACGACGGGGAGGGCCGACCGCCGGTCACCGACGGGCCCTTCGCGGAGACTAAGGACCTGATCGCCGGCTGGATGGTGATCGACGTCGACACCTACGAGCGCGCGCTCGAACTCGCCGGCGAGTTGTCGGCAGCCCCCGGAGCCGGCGGCAAGCCGATCCACGAGTGGCTCGAGGTGCGCCCGTTCCTCAGCGAACCACCGACGGTCACCGAGTGACAGGATCGGAAGGGCGGATCAGGTGATGGACGAACTGCTGCTGCGGGAGCTGACTCCCGCGGTGATCGGCGTCCTCGTGCATCGCGGAGTCGACTTCGCGACTGCCGAGGACGCCGTGCAGGAAGCGCTCATCCAGGCCGCGCAGACCTGGCCGGACCGGCCTCCCGCCGACCCGAAGGGCTGGCTGGTCACGGATGCCTGGCGTAAGTTCCTCGACGCCCACCGCTCCGAGGCCTCACGGCGGGACCGGGAGCAGCGGGTCGCGGTCGAGCCGTCACCCGGACCCACCGAGACCGCAGACGACACGTTGCAGCTCTTCTTCCTGTGCGCCCATCCGTTGCTGTCCCCTGCTTCCGCGGTGGCTCTCACGCTGCGCGCCGTCGGTGGCTTGACCACCCGGCAGATCGCTCAGGCCTACCTCGTGCCGGAGGCGACGATGGCGCAGCGGATCAGCCGGGCCAAACGCACGGTCGGTGGCGTGAGGTTCGAGGAGCCAGGCGACCTGGCGACGGTGCGGCGGGTGCTCTACCTGGTTTTCAACGAGGGCTACACCGGCGACGTCGACCTGGCGGCCGAGGCGATCCGGCTCACCCGGCAGTTGGCTGCCGGCACCTCCGGTGACGAGGAAACCGCGGGGCTGCTGGCGTTGATGCTGCTGCACCACGCTCGGCGACCGGCGCGAACCCGGCCCGACGGCAGCCTGGTCCCGCTGGCCGAGCAGGACCGCTCCCGCTGGGACACCGCGCTGATCGCCGAGGGCGTTGCCGTTTTGCAGGCAGCGCTGGGCCGGGACCGGCTCGGTGAGTTCCAAGCACAGGCGGCTATCGCGGCCCTGCACGCCGACGCGCCGCGCGCCGAGGAGACCGACTGGGTGCAGATCGTCGGCTGGTACGACGAGCTACTGCGCCTCACCGGGAGTCCGGTCGTGCAGCTCAACCGGGCCGTCGCGATCGGCGAGGCCGATGGTCCCGCAGCCGGTCTCGCGGCCTTGGCCACGGTGGACCCCGGCGTCCCCCGCCACACCGCCGCCTCGGCGTACCTCCACGAGAAGGCGGGCGACATTCCGACCGCGGCGCGGTTGTATGCCGACGCTGCCCGGTGCGCCCCCAACCTCGCCGAACGCCACCACCTCACCCGGCAGGCGGCGCGGCTCACTCAGTCGTTGCACGGGTGAGTCTGTGGCCCATCGTCCGCCTTCGGCGCCGGGGTCGATCACATCCAGGGCATGTCGGGGTCGAGCGAGTGGGAGATCACGCCGTCGTCGGGCTCGAGGGGATAGTTCGCCGGGTGGTACTGCGGCCCGTCCTGCTGGGAGATCACCGCGGGTGTGGGTGCGTACGGAGGGGGTGCGGCGTCGGCGGTCGCGGACTGCGCCATCAGTGCGCCGAGGCCGAGGGCTACGCCGGCTGCGGCCGCGGCCGCGGTGCGGGTCTTGTTCGAAGTCATACCGTTGCTCCTATCCGATGTGTGGTTCCGCCTCGGTGCGGACGAACACCAGCTTTCGCGAGCAACGGGCCGGCTGACACTGCCCCGAGGGGGTCGTTCTCCACCCGCCTGGGGGTGCAGGATCACCCCCTAAATGGTTCCGCGGAATGGCCCGGTCCCCTACCGGTAGGCGGCGACGACGAGCGCTGCCATCGCTGTCAGTCCGGAATGGTTCGGGTGCAGCGGCATCGCGAGCGATTGCGGAACGAGGCCTTCGAACCACCGTCGGTCGGACCCGGCGCACGCGTCGTGTCCTCGCGCCGCACCGGCCACGTCGACGAAGTGGGCGCCGTTCGTGCGTGCCGCGTCGGCGAGAACATCGTTCATTCTCACGAAGAACTGCACGACCCATGCGGCGTCGGCGTCGCTCGTGGGGATGTACGGCCAGCAGCCGTGATCGCCGAAGATGCCGCCGTGCCCTACCAGGAACACCGTGGCGGTGGGAGCTTTCGCGGTGATCCCGGCCAGGGTGACGGACACTTTCGGGCCGAGTGCGGCGAGTGCGGTGTCCACGCGCTGCGCGGTGGTGGCGTCGGAGCGGCAGTTCGCGTCGGCAGCCGGGATCAGCGTGTAGCACGGCTCGACCAGTGAAGACCACGCGATGTCGTTTCCGCCGATACTGACGGTGACGAGCGTCGTGTCCGGGGCGAGCGCGTCGATCTGTGGTGGCTGCGGCCCGGTGATGGTCAGTTGCGGCTTTTCCGTGATGTTTTCGGTCTTCGCTCCAGCACACGACCGGTCGACGAATGACGCCGCCTGCAGGGTGTCGGCAACGATCTGCGGGTAGCCGTCCGAGGTGCGGAAGCAGCCGTCGCGAAGTGACAGCGGATCGTCGAGCGACCCGGTGGCACGCGAATCCCCCAGGGCGACGTATCGAATGGCGGAACCGGGTACGGCTTCCGCCAACGCGGACGGCGACCACACGAGTGTCAGCGCCGCCACGATCCCGAACAGGACCGTTCGCGGGATCGCGTTCACGACGATGTCCGGTGGCGGGCCGGGTCGTTTTTCGTCATTGCTCATCATATTGCGAGGCCGCTCCCTGTGCGCCGTATCCCGCGACTACGGAGCGAGGACAGGTCTGCACCCCTCCTCCGTGCCGAACAACGAATATCCGCACTTGTGGTTTCGGATAGCCGAACATTATGATTCGCCCGTGAAAACAACAGGCTTCAAGGTGGGGTTTCGACGACCGCCGGCTGCTGGTGCCGCGGTGCTGACAGCTGTTGCGGCGGCGCTGATGCTGTCCGGGTGCGGCGCGGTCGACGGGCCGGCCGACGGCAAACCGGTGGTGCTGACCACCTTCACCGTTCTCGCCGATATCGCCGGGAACGTCGGGGGTGAGTACCTGACCGTGGAGTCGATCACGAAGGCGGGGGCAGAAATTCACGGATACGAACCCACGCCGGGCGACATCAAGAAGGCGGCCGAGGCCGACCTGATCCTCGACAACGGGATGAACCTCGAGGCATGGTTCGCCCAGTTCGTCGATGGAGTGGACGTCGAGCACGTGGTCGTCAGCGACGGTGTCGAACCGATCGCCATCGGGGAAGACGCCTACGCGGGCAAACCGAACCCGCACGCCTGGATGTCGCCGCTCAACGTGCAGATCTACGTCGACAACATGGTCACCGCGTTCAGCGAGCTCGATTCCGAACATGCGAACGAGTACCGCGCCAACGGCGACGCCTACAAGGCTCGACTACAGCAGGTGCAGGACGAGTTGGTTGCCGAACTGGGCGCGCTGCCGGTCAACGAACGGGCGCTGGTCACGTGCGAGGGCGCGTTTTCGTATCTGGCGCGCGATGCCGGGTTGACCGAGAAGTACATCTGGCCGGTCAACGCCGAGCAACAGGCCACTCCGCAGCAAATCACGTCGACCATCGAGTTCGTGAAGCAGAACCGGGTGCCGGCCGTGTTCTGTGAATCCACGGTGTCGGACGCGCCGATGCAACGCGTCGTGGAGGCGACGAGCGCCCGTTTCGGTGGCACCCTCTACGTCGATTCGTTGTCGGAGAAGGACGGGCCGGTGCCCACGTACCTGGACCTGATCCGGCACGACGCCGACACCCTCACGTCCGCACTGAACGGGACGCAATCATGACCACCGAACCGGCCGTGGAGGTTCGGGACGTCACCGTCCGCTACGGTGACGTCCTCGCCCTCGACCAGGTCTCCCTCACCCTTCGGCCCGGACGCGTATGCGGCCTGGTCGGCATGAACGGGTCCGGCAAATCCACGCTGTTCAAGACGATCATGGGCACGGTCAAACCCGACGCCGGCACTGTCCGCATCAACGGCGACGCGCCGGCCACCGCACGCAAGACCGGTGTGCTGGGCTACGTTCCGCAAAGCGAAGACGTCGATTGGACGTTCCCACTGTCGGTGCGCGATGTGGTGATGACCGGCCGCTACGGGCACATGGGGCTGACCAGGCGTCCCCGCAAAGCCGATCGCGACGCCGTCGACCACGCTCTCGAACGCGTCGAACTCACCGACCTGGCGGACCGCCAGATCGGCCAACTGTCCGGCGGCCAGAAGAAGCGGACATTCGTCGCCCGGGGAATCGCCCAGGGCGCCACCATTCTTCTGCTCGACGAACCGTTCGCCGGGGTCGACAAGAGATCCGAAGCCACCATCACCGCACTGCTGCGTGAACTCGCCGCCGCCGGCGCCGCAATCCTGGTCTCCACCCATGATCTGCACGCGCTGCCCACATTGGCCGACGAAGCGATCCTGCTGATGCGCACGGTCCTCCTGCACGGCGATCCGACCGTCGTACTGCAACCCGAAAACCTGGCATCGGCCTTCGGCCTCGACGTGATGACAAGGACCTGAGAATCAATGAACGTCATCGACTTCTTCGTCGACCCGCTGCGCTACGACTTCATGGTCCGCGCGTTGATCACCACCCTGATCGCGTCGGTGGTCTGTGCCGTGCTGTCGTGCTGGCTGGTGCTGATCGGCTGGTCACTGATGGGTGATGCGGTCTCGCACGCCGTCCTGCCCGGTGTGGTCCTGGCCTACATCGTCGGCGCCCCGTTCGCCATCGGCGCGGTGATCTTCGGGTTCCTGGCCGTGGCACTGATCGGCGTGGTCCGCGACACCAGTCGTGTCAAGGAGGACGCCGCGATCGGAATCGTGTTCTCCACCCTGTTCGCGCTCGGCCTGGTGCTGGTCTCGGTCACCCCGAGCCAAACCGACCTCAACCACATCATCTTCGGGAACCTGTTGGGTGTCAGCCGATCCGATCTCGTCCAGATCGCGATCCTCGGGGCAGTCGTGTTCGTCGCCTTGATCGTCAAACGCCGCGACTTCACCCTCTACGCGTTCGACCCCACCCATGCCCACGCCATCGGCTTGAACCCCCGCCTGCTCGGAGCCGCACTCCTGGGTCTTCTCGCGCTCACCGCGGTGGTGGCCCTGCAGGCCGTCGGGGTCATCCTGGTCGTCGCCATGCTGATCATTCCCGGAGCCACCGCCTATCTGCTGACCGACAGCTTCCACCGGATGCTGATCATCGCCCCCGCGGTCTCGGCGGCCTGCGCCGTCATCGGCCTGTACCTGAGCTACCACATCGACACCGCCAGCGGCGGCATGGTCGTGCTCGCCCAGGGCGCGGCGTTCGCGCTGGTCTACCTCTTCGCGCCCCGGCACGGGATCATCGGCCGCAGACTCACCTCCGCGCGGCGACGCAGGGCACCCGCAACCGTCGCGTGACGGTGCCTTCCCGACCCACAGATCAACGTCCGCGAGACCGGATCTGCCGCGGCGGTGTCGGTAGCATCGACACGATGACGACAGGCAAGCGTCCTCAGGTGCTCGCCTCCCGGCAGGAGGACTTTCCGCGCTGGTACCAGGACGTGCTGGAGAAGGCGCAACTCGCGGACAACGGGCCGGTGCGCGGCACGATGGTGATTCGGCCGTACGCGTACGCGCTGTGGGAGCGGATGCAGGGCGAGGTAGACGCGAGGATCAAGGCCACCGGCGCCGAGAACGTCTACCTGCCACTGTTCATCCCCCAGTCGTACCTGCAGCGTGAAGCCGAGCACGTCGAGGGATTCAGCCCGGAGTTGGCGGTCGTCACGCACGCCGGCGGTAAGGATCTGACCGAGCCGTTCGTCGTGCGTCCCACCAGCGAGACCATGTTCGGTGAGCTGATGTCGAAGTGGGTGCAGTCGCACCGCGACCTGCCGATGTTGCTGAACCAGTGGTCGAACGTGGTGCGGTGGGAGTTGCGGCCGCGACTGTTCCTGCGCACGACGGAGTTCCTGTGGCAGGAAGGCCACACTGCGCACGCCACCCGCGAGGACGCCGCCGCCTACGCCGTGAGGATTCATCTGGACGTCTACCGCGACTTCCTGCAGAACGTTCTGGCGATCCCGGTTCTGGTGGGAGTCAAGACGCGGAGGGAACGGTTCGCCGGCGCCGTCAACACGATGACGTGCGAGGCGATGATGGGTGACGGCAAGGCACTGCAGATGGCCACCAGTCACGAACTCGGGCAGAACTTCGCCACCGCTTTCGACATCACCTACACCGACACCGCTGGGAAGGCGCAAACGTGCTGGACCACGTCGTGGGGTGCGAGCACCCGGATGGTCGGTGGCCTGATCATGTCGCACGGCGACGACTTCGGGCTGCGCATCCCGCCCAGGGTGGCCCCGGTTCAGGCGGTGGTGATCGCGGTCCGGGACGACGAACGCGTCACGACGGCGGCGTCCGGCCTGCTCGACGCGCTGACGGCTGCGGGGGTTCGGGCCCGGCTGGACACCAGGACCGATCACGGGTTCGGTCGCCGGGCGACGGAGTGGGAACTCAAGGGCGTCCCACTGCGGATCGAGGTCGGACCCCGGGACCTCGAGACGGGGCACGTCACGATCGCCCGGCGCGACGTCGGCGAGAAGTCCTCGATGCCACTCGGCGCGGTCGCGACGACCGTTCCGGCGCTGCTGGAATCCATCCACGCCGACATGATCGAGGGTGCACGGACCCGGCTTGCCGACCGCACCGTCGACGCGACCACCGTCTCGGAAGTGCTGGAGGCGGCGAAGATCGGATTCGCACGCGTCCCGTGGAGTCTCCTCGGCGAGGACGGCGAGCGGATGCTGAACGAGCACACTGTCAGTGTTCGGTGCCTGCAGACGCCGGACGGCACGGTGCCCGGTCCCGGGTTTCCGTCCGACGAGTTGATCGCGGTCGTCGGACGGAGCTACTGACCCGTCGCCCCCGATCCTCCGGTGGGTACGGTCAGCGGCTTCAGGCCACACGCCGTCGCGAAGCCCTGCGATTCGATGCCGAACGCGGTGTTGGTGCGGGTCATGAGGTTTGCGACCGCGATGAACGCGGTCAGTTCCACCAGCGCGGCCGGGCCGAGCGCGTCGAGCAGCCGGGCCGACAGTTCGTCGGTGACCGTCGGCGGAGTCAGTGTCATCGCCTCGGCGTACTCCAGCACGTCCCGCTCCAGCGACGTGAACACGTCCGACTGGCGCCAGCGGGGCACCTCGCGTGCCTTGGTCAGATCCAGCCCCTCGTTGTGGGCCTGGAAGTAGCCGTAGTCCAGGCAGAAGCTGCAGCCGACCATGCCGGCCACCGCCATGTGGGCAAACGACTTCAGGTTGTGATCACACTGATCCCACTTCTGCACCTGGCGGCCGACGCTGAAGCTGAAGTTCAGCACCTTCCGGTTGTGCCACGCGACCTCGACCGGCTCGGCCACCTCGCCGAGCATCTTGCGGGACATCCGCTTGACGATCGCGCCGTAGATGCCAGTCAGTTCAGCCTTCGGGATCCTGATGTTGCCGGCCATGATTCCTCCTCCGATTGCGTTCTGTCGGCATGAAGACACCGGACCGGGGCAAAATGTGACATCTCGGTCGAATCTTCTTGCCGGGGGTGGCCGTGGATGAACCGATCAGGAATCGAGAAGCGCCGGTCACCGAGCCGGAATTAGAGTGACAATCGAGGAACTCGAGCTGGGGTGATGGGCCCCAGATGTTCTGGAGGTGACCCGATCCGGATCCGCCGCCAAGGAAATCGAGACCGCCGAGAATCACCGAAGGGACGTGACGGAAGATGAAGACGATGACGTGCAAGCAAATGGGTGGACCGTGCGATGCCCCCTTCCACGGAGACAAGGCGGACGAGGTCATCAAAGCGCAGGACAGCCATTTGAAGGAAATGGTCGCGCAGGGTGACGAAACGCACCGGAGCGCCCTGGAGAGCATGCAGGGCAGGTGGAAGCGTCCCGTGTCGGGGATGGGCTGGTATCTGAAGACGAAGAAGGCTTTTGCCGCTCTTCCCGAGGACTGACCGGCGGGGACGACCGCGGCCGTTTATCGGCGTGCCCGGCGGGTATCACCTCGATGATTCCGGGTGAGCCCGCCGAAAGCGGAGGTTCCGATGATGACACGCATGGCACGGGTCGCGGTCTCGCTGATTGCCGGCGGCACTCTGACCGTGTTCCTTGCCGCCCCCGCCGCAGCAGACGCGCCCGATGTGGCGCTGAAGGCTGCGGTGGCCGGCAGCACCGTCACGACGACGATCACGAACGACAGCGGCGACGACATCGTGTGCGGATTGGGTGGGCTGCATGCGGCGGACGACATCGTCGACCCCGAGTCCGTCGCGGTGTTCCACGCCTCCAATGTGGTGATCGGGCCGGGGCCGCGCGAATTCGTGTTCGAGGCGGTGCCCGACGGCGACTACCTGATCCACTGGATCTGCCGGGAGAACGCGGGTCCCGGCGACGAGGTGTGGGGGTCCTCGCCGCTACCGGAGACCGCCTATGCGAAACCCGGTACAGCGCAACCCCTCCCCGTTACGGTGCGCACGGAAACCTGTTTCGGATCGGTGTGCCTGCCGCCCGGTCTCGGACTCGGCCTCGGTCTCTGATCGGCGCACGGTCACCCCAGCGAATCGCGCTGCGTGCGCAGGAAGTCGCGCTCGGCGGCGTTCTCGGTGCGCTCGAACGCCGCGTCGTACGCGCGAGCGGCGTCGCCGGGGCGCCCGAGGCGGCGCAGGAGTTCGGCCCGGACCGCGTGGTACGGGTGATACTCGTCCAAGGTCAGCTGGTCGACGAGTGCCAGCCCCTCGGCCGCGCCCCTCACCTCGGCCACCGCGACCGCCCGGTTCAACGCGACCACCGGACTGGGTGCGACCGCCAGCAACTGGTCGTACAGCTGCAGTATCTGCCCCCAGTCGGTGTCGGCGGCCGTCGGCGCGTCGCTGTGGACGGCGTTGATCGCGGCCTGAATCTGATACTGCCCGGGACTGTTCCGTCGCAGGCACTCCCGCACCAGCGACTGCCCCTCGGCGACGAGAGCGCGATCCCACCGGGTGCGGTCCTGATCGGCGAGGAGCACGAGTTTTCCGTCGCCGTCCGTGCGTGCGGCTCTGCGCGACTCGATCAGCACCATCAACGCCAGCAGTCCGGTGGCCTCCGGCTCGTCGGGCATCAGCGCTGTCAGGAGCCGGCCGAGGCGCAGGGCTTCGGCGCACAGGTCCGCACGCGTCAGCTGCTCCCCGGAACTGGCCGTGTACCCCTCGTTGAAGATCAGATAGACGACGGCCAGGACGCCGCCGAGACGGTCGGGAAGTTCGGCCTCGTTCGGCACCCGGTACGGGATGCGGGCGTCCCGGATCTTCCCCTTGGCCCGGACGAGGCGCTGCGCCATGGTCGGCTCGGGCACGAGGAATGCGCGCGCGATCTCCGCCGTGCCGAGCCCGCCGAGGAGTCGGAGGGTCAGGGCGACCTGTGCGGCGGGTGCCAGGGACGGGTGGCAGCACGTGAAGATCAGGCGTAGCCGGTCGTCGGGCACGGCTCCCTCCTCGACTGGTTCATCGCGGACGAGCAACAGAGCGGCCTGCGCGTGCCGGTCGTGCCGGGACGCCTCGCGGCGGAGGCGGTCTATCGCGCGGCGCCGGGCGGTAGTGATGATCCATCCGGCCGGGCTCGGGGGCAGTCCGGACGACGGCCAGCGCTGCACCGCCTCGGCGAACGCGTCCTGGACGGCCTCCTCGGCGATGTCGATGTCACCGAAGACGCCGACCAGGACGGACACCGCTCGACCGTGTTCTTCGCGGAACACGTGTTCGATGTCGGTGGACGCGGTCACGTCAGCTGCCGGCTCCGTCGTGGTGCGCGAACGGCCGGACCTCGATGGGAAGCGTGGTGGCCCGGGTGAGTTTGCGACCCCATTCGAGCGCCGCATCGAGATCGGGGGCGTCGACGATGGTGAATCCGCCGAGATGCTCCTTTCCCTCCGTGTAGGGGCCGTCGGTGACGAGCACGTCGCCGCCCCGGGCTCGCAGGACGGTCGCCGTGGTGGGGGCGCACAGTCCCCCGCTGAACACCCACGCCCCGGCAGACACCATTTCCTGGTTGAGGGCGGTGAGATCGTCGCCGATCTTCGCGAGGACGTCCGGCTCGGGTGCGGGTCCGTCGGGCTGGTACACACTCAACAGGTACTGGGTCATGTCGGTTCCTCCTCGGATCGGATTGTCGGCGCCGCGGGATGTGCTGTGGCCGACTCTCATCTCCTATACGAACGTCACCCTTCCGAATCGACACTCCGCGCGCAGAAACATTCGCGAATGTGCTCAGTTGTGCTCGGACACCAACACCGCGCGGGTGCCCGGCTCCAGCGCCTCAAACACATGTGCGATGTCGCCCGGGTAGGCGATGTAATCGCCTGGTCCGAGTTCGACAGGGTCGCCGGCCACGCCGACGAGGGCGCGCCCGGCGCTGAGGATGACGTGTTCGACCACACCGGGCATGTGCGGTTCGGATTCTCGGGCGGGGCCGGGTTCGACGGCGAGGCGATACAGGTCCCGGCGGGCCGACGGAGGGCAGGACGCGACGAGGGTGGCGCGGTAGTCGGCCCGGTCGGAGGTCAGTTCCGGTCCCTCGTCGGCCCGGATCACCTGCACGCGCGGCCGGGGCGGGTCCAGGAGTTGCGACATCGGCACGTCCAGTGCCACGCAGAGGGCCCACAGGGTTTCGACGCTCGGGTTGCCGCCACCCGATTCCAATTGGGACAGGGTGGATTTCGCGACACCGGCGCGGCGGGCGACCTCGGTCAGGGACATGCCCGATCGTTCGCGTTCGCGCCGCAGCGAGGGTCCGATGTATCCCAGCGGGGATTTCCCGTCCATGGTTCCCTTTCCGAAGCGGTGTTCATTATTTCCGTCATCGTGTTCGACTTGACGAACACCACGCCTGGTGTTCAGTATAGAAGTCATGCGTTCGATACAGCGAACACTCGACACGCGGCTCCTCCGGAACATCGCCCTGGTGTGCCTGGCCGACGGCCTCGTCGGCATGTCCTACGGCGCGATCGCCGTCGGGTCGGGGCTGGACCCGTGGTTGCCCGTCGTGCTGTCCGTGCTGGTCCTGGCCGGTTCCGCGGAGTTCCTGTTCGTCGGCATCGTCGCGGCGGGCGGCAGTCCGATCGCGGCGACGCTCGCCGGGCTGCTGGTGAATGCGCGCCACCTGCCGTTCGGTCTGGCGGTCGGCGACGTGCTGGGGCGAGGGCTGCGCCGCGTCGCCGGTAGTCACCTGATGAACGACGAATCGGTCGTGTTCGCGCTCGCTGAGTCGGACCCAGACCGCAGGCGTGCCGCGTACTGGGCGTGCGGGGTGGGCATCGCGGTGTGCTGGCCACTCGGCGCCCTGCTCGGCGCGGTGGCGGGCACCGCGATCGGCGACCCCGCCGCACTCGGACTCGACGCCATGTTCCCCGCCGTGCTGCTGGTGCTGGTGCTGCCGGCGATGCGCGACCGGGAGGTGCGGGTGCCGGCGCTGGTCGGCGGTGCCGTCGCCCTCGCGGCCACTCCCCTGCTGCCCGCCGGGCTTCCGGTGCTCGCGGCGCTGGTGGGACTGCTCGCGGGTGTGCGCCGGAAGGTGCTGCGGTGACCGGGCACCTCGTCCTGCTCGGGTCGGTGGGGATGCTCGCCGCGGGCACGTTCGCCTTTCGTTTCGCGGGCCCGATGCTGCGGACCCGGCTCGCGACGAGGCCCTGGGTGGAACGGACCATGGCGACCGCCGCGGTGGTCCTGCTGACCGCCCTCGTGGGCACCACGGCGCTCACCGAAGGCCACGAATTCGCCGGAGTGGCGCGTCCCACCGGCGTCGTCGTCGCGGGCCTACTCGCCTGGCGGAAGGCGCCTTTCGTCGTCATCGTCCTCTCCGCGGCCGTGACTGCTGCCGGATTGCGGCTCCTGGGCGTCCCGTGAGGATGCATGATCGAGGGGTGTTATTTCATCTCTGTGCCACGTGCGGTGTCGAACAGGACCCGAACACCCCGCTCCCCGACGAATGCGCGATCTGCGCGGACGAACGCCAGTACATTCCGCTGGGCGGTCAGGAGTGGACCACCGTGGAGGCGCTGGCCGGTGCGGGCTGCCGCGCGGTCGAGCACGAACTCGAGCCGGGACTGTTCGGGCTGTACGTGGACCCGAAGACCGCGATCGGTCAGCAGTCGCTCGTCGTCCGCACCCCCGCCGGGTCGCTGCTGTGGGATCCGATCGGCTTCGTCGACGCCGCGGCCGTCGACGCCGTCACCGCGCACGGCCCGGTGATCGCCGTCGCCGGCAGCCACCCGCACATGTTCGGCGTCCAGACGCAATGGTCGAAGGCGCTCGGCGACGTGCCCATCCTGGTGGCCGAGGCGGACCGCTCGTGGCTGGCGCGGTCCGACGGGCCGGTCGAGTTCTGGTCCGGAACCCACGAGGTGACGCCGGGGCTCACGCTGCACCAGATCGGTGGACACTTCCCCGGCAGCGCGGTCGCGCACTGGCGGGCCGGCGCGGACGGGCGCGGCGTCCTCCTCACCGGCGACGGCGTGTTCCCCAACCCGGACCGCCACACCGTGTCCTTCCTGCGGTCGTACCCGAACCGGCTGCCGCTGTCCGCGGCGGTGGTGCGGCGCATCGCGGATCAGCTGTCGCACCTCGAGTTCGACCGCATCATCGGCAATTTCGACAACACGATCGACAGCGAGGGCCGCGCAGCGCTCGCGTACTCCGCCGGCCGTCACTGCGCGTGGGTGACCGGGGAGTTCGATCACCTCACCTGACCACTGCGCCATGACGTCCGAGGTAATGGTCGCGGCGTTCCGGCCGCCCTAGGCTGGCCGCATGACCACCCTCGACGATCGGCGAACGTCGCATGTCGGCACCCATCTGCGGACGTGGCGGGAACGCCGCCGGCTCAGTCAGCTGGAACTGGCGAACCGGGCGGACATCTCGGCCCGGCACGTCAGCTTCCTGGAGACCGGGCGGTCGAATCCCACCCGGGCGATGCTGCTGCGGCTCAGCGAGCATCTCGACATTCCCCTGCGCGAACGCAACACACTGCTCCTCGCGGGCGGTTTCGCGCCCGCCTTCCCCGAGCACCGACTGTCGGACGTCCCGATGGCGTCGATCGCCGACGCCATCGGGAGGATCCTCACCGCGCATTCCCCCTATCCGGCGGTGGTCGTCGACCGGCACTGGAACATGGTGGACGCCAACGATGCGGTCGCGATCCTGACCGAGGGGTGCGCCGCGGAGCTGCTCGAACCGCCGGTGAACGTCCTGCGGCTGAGTCTGCACCCGAACGGGATGGCCCCGCGGATCCTCGATCTGGCGTTGTGGCGCGGGCACGTGCTGCACCGGTTGCGTCATCAGATCGCGGTCACCGGCGACGACGGACTCCGTGACCTATTCGGCGAATTGGACGGCTACCCCGGCGGCACCGTCGACAGCGCTGACCTGCCCGGGTCGCTCGTCGTGCCGTTGCGCGTCCGGCACCGCGACACGGAGCTGACGTTCCTGAGCACCACCACGATGTTCGGCACTCCCCTCGACGTGACGGTCGCGGAGCTGGCCATCGAATCGTTCTTCCCCACGGACGCGGTGACAGCGGTTACCCTCCGCAGTAGCGTGAGCAGCGACTGAGGAGGTAGGTCTGATGGACTTGACAGCAATCGGTGTCGGTTTCGGCTACGTGGTCGTGGTCCTCACCATTCTTGTCGTCGTGGTGGGTGTGACGGCACTGTTCGTGTTCTCGATCAAGTCGGATTTCATTCCGCCGGATTCCACCGAGACCCCCTCGGGGAGGAAGCGGATCGGCGGGGCGAGATAGCCGCGTACGCACCGGAAGGCGGGCAGTTCCTCACGGAGGAGCTGCCCGCCTTCGCGCATCGTCGGCCCCGTCCGGTTTCTGGATCGATTCTGGTGTGCGGACGTGCCGAAGCAACGCTTACTGAGACGCTCGGGAACAAGGCGACTACCGTGACAGAAGTCGCCTATTTTTCGAGGAGCACGGAATGAGTATCCAGTCGGTTGAGTCACGCCGCCATCGCGTCGTGGTCATTGGATCCGGCTTCGGTGGGTTGTTCGGCACACAGGCGCTGAAGAATGCCGATGTCGACATCACCATGATCGCGCGCACCACCCACCATCTGTTCCAGCCGTTGCTGTATCAGGTGGCGACCGGCATCCTCTCCGTCGGCGACATCGCCCCCGCCACCCGGCTGGTGCTGCGGAAGCAGAAGAACACGCAGGTGCTGCTGGGCGATGTCGAGAAGATCGATCTCGAGGCGAAGACGATCACCTCCCGGTTCCTGGACCGCACCACGGTCACCCCGTACGACAGCCTGATCGTCGCCGCCGGCGCGGGCCAGTCGTACTTCGGCAACGATCACTTCTCCGAGTTCGCGCCGGGCATGAAGACGATCGACGACGCACTCGAGCTCCGCGGACGGATCCTCGGCGCCTTCGAGCAGGCCGAGCTGTCCAGCGATCCCGCCGAGCGGGCCCGGCTCCTGACGTTCGTGGTCGTCGGCGCCGGGCCGACCGGCGTGGAGCTCGCCGGCCAGATCGCGGAACTGTCGCGCCGCACCCTGTCGGGTGCGTTCCGCAACATCGATCCCCGGGAGGCCCGGGTGATCCTGCTGGACGGCGCCGACGACGTCCTGCCCGTCTACGGCGGCAAGCTGAGCCGCAAGGCCCGCGAGCAGCTGGAGAAGCTCGGCATCGAGATCCAGCTGGGGGCGATGGTCACCGACGTCGACGTCGACGGTCTCGTCGTCAAGGACAAGGACGGCACCCAGCGACGGATCGAGTCGCAGTGCAAGGTGTGGTCGGCCGGTGTGCAGGCCAGCCCGCTGGGCAAGCAGATCGCGGACCAGTCCGACGCCGAGATCGACCGGGCCGGCCGGGTCATGGTCAAGCCGGACCTGTCCGTACCGGGCCACCCCGACGTCTTCGTCATCGGCGACATGATGTCGCTCGACAAGCTGCCGGGCCTGGCGCAGGTCGCGATGCAGGGCGGCAAGTACGCGGCCAAGCAGATCACGGCGGGCCTGAGCGGTCAGAAGCCGGAGGATCGGCCGCCGTTCAAGTACTTCGACAAGGGCAGCATGGCCACGATCTCGCGGTTCAGCGCGGTGGCGAAGGTCGGCAAGCTCGAGATCAGCGGCTTCATCGGGTGGGTGGCCTGGCTGGCGATCCACCTCATGTACCTGGTCGGGTTCCGCAGCCGCCTGTCCACGCTGTTGTCGTGGACGGTCACCTTCCTCGGTCGGGGACGCGCGCAGATGGCGTCCACCGAGCAGTGGGTGTTCGCCCGCAACGCGATGGAGCAGTTGGAGCGGCACGAACGCGAGAGGGAGGCCGCCGAGAAGCCTTCCGGCAGCGGGCAGCGGAAAGCCGCGGGGTGACGTCGCGTCGCGCATGACGTGAAAACGGAGGGGGCGGACCTGATGGTCCGTCCCCTCCGTCGTGGTCGCGGTGCCTCAGTGTCCGAGGCGGCCGGTGTCGGTGATGTTCGCCAACCGGACCTGACCCTTGGAGACCAACCGATCCTGTTCGTCGGTGATCCGCACCTCCCACAGCTGCTGGGTGCGGCCGCGGTGGACGGGACTGGCCTCGGCGGTGAGGGTTCCCTCCCGGGTCGCGCGGAGGAAGTCGGTGTTGTTGTTGACGCCGACGACGTGTCCGCGCCCGCCGAGCCACACCGTGCCCGCGGCACTGGCCACCGATTCGATGACGGAGCAGTACACGCCGCCGTGCTGGATTCCGGCGGGCTGCTGCAGGTCCGGTGTGACCGTCCACTGTGCCCGCACGCGGTCGGGAGTCAGTTCGGTGTATTCCAGTCCGATGAGGGCGTCGAATCCCTTGCCCAACTGTTCGGTCAATGCGGCGGTGTCGACCTGGCCGCCACCGTTCGATGCCTGCTGTTCCTCGGAACCCACCATCACACTCTCCATCGGATCGCTGTGCGCTCTCGCGGCGCACCCGATCTCCTGCCTACACGACACGGCGGGCCGGAGGACGAGCAGGTGGGGCAAAAAGATTCACGGGCCTCACGCTGTGCAGCGTGAGGCCCGCCGTGGGATGGACCTGGGAGTCTCTGCAGCCCTCAGGACTCCGTCGCGGTCCGGTAGTTCGGTTCTCGGCGGGTCGTGGTCCTGCTCAACTCGCCTGGGACGAGTATAGGCAAGGCTTCCCTAATTAAGCAAGCGCTTCCGTGCCTGACCGAGACGGCCACAATGCGGCCGCGTCACCCGGCTCTTCGAGCGGACCGGCACCCCGGCGGCCACGAAGGCGTCCAGGATCCCCTGGCCGCGGCGCTGCGCGGCGGCCTCGCCACCCCCGGCGAGGATCGGCACGTACGTCGCGGCCCCCAGCACCGCCTCCCCCACGAGCCCCCAGAAACGGGACGCGTCGATCGGAGTCAACCGGGCGATCGCGTCGAACACCGCATGCAGGGACGTGAGACTGCGGTGCACCGTCCACAGCAGCAGGGCCCGCTCGCACGGCACGGTGACCGTCCGGGGCGTGCCGGCGTAGGGGTCGTCCGGCAGGACGCGCATGGTGTCGTCGGCGACGCCCGCCCAGTCGATTCCCTCGTCGCTGTCCATGTGGATCCACAGATTCTCGGGCCCGGGGTCCCAGGCGCGGCCCTCGAGCACGACGAGTGCGGTGACGCGTCCGATCACCGCGTGGATGAGCGCGGTCGCCACCTGCATCGCGGCGACGTCCGGATCGGGTACGTCCTCGAGCGAACGGGCCCACATCCGGGGCACCCGGTCGCCGTCGAGGTCGTCGGCGAGCGACCACCACCTGCGTTTACCCTCGTCCGCCATCGTCGCGACCGCGTACATGCGCGGATATTCGGCGTTCAGTGCGCGAAGTCGTGTGCAGGACACGTCCAGCGCGGTCGCGGGGGCGGACAGGGTCGAAGTCACCGTGCACTCCAATCGGTCGGGATGGAACACCACCAAACATAGGTGAGCCTAACCAAATATCAAGACTTGACATCATGTGATGTAAGGCACCCCGGCCGACCACGGCGGTGGGGATGCCCCGCCGGATGTGGCAGCAGAGATAGGGTTCCGTAACCTAAGTAGTTGAATTCGGTGCAGATCCGGTCCCCATGCACACACGTCAGGAGCTTTCACCGCCAGTGACGACGACGAGACAGTTCGGCAGCGACATCCCGCACCTGCCGACCGACGAGTCCTACGGAAAGCGCGACGTCCCGCGCGGTCCCGCCCCGCTGTATCTGCGGGCACTCGCGGGACTGCTCGACCTCGGGATCGTGGCCATCCCACTCGTACTCGGGTGGTACATCGTCGACTCCCTCCGCGACGACAACGGCGGCGGACAGGCGGATCGGGTCGTGTTCGGCGGCGCCGCCGTCGCGATCGCGCTGGTCCTCGCCCTGTGGAACCGCGGATTCCGCGAAGGCAACACCGGGCAGAGTTCGGGCAAGGGGTGGGTCGGTCTCGTCACCCGCGACACCGACACGCACGACGCGATCGGACCGACACGGTCGCTGCAGCGGCTGTTCCGGCGGTCCGGCACCGAGGTCGTCCGCGAGAACACCGCCAACGACGAGGGATTCGCCGTCCGCGAGAAGGACGTGTCCGTCGCGGCGATCCGCCGCCGCCGGCTCGTCGGGCTGGGTGTCCTCGTGATCCTGCTCGGCCTGGTGCTGCTCGCCAGCGTCGCGGTCGGGGCCCGGCCGCTGTCGTTCGCGGAGATCTTCCACGCACTGTTCGAGCCGGACGGCTCCCAGACCGACATCATCGTCCGCACGCTCCGCGGTCCGCGCACCGCGCTCGGGCTCGCCGTGGGGATGGCGCTCGGTGTCGCCGGCGCCCTCATCCAGGGGCACACCCGCAACCCGCTCGCCGACGCCGGACTCCTCGGCCTCAACGCCGGCGCCGCGTTCCTCGTCGTGCTGTCGATGTACCTGTTCGGGTTCAGCGCGCCCAGCGAGTACCTGTGGTTCGCGTTCGCCGGGTCGTTCGCCGCGAGTGTGATCGTGTTCGGGCTGTCCTCGATCGGGAACGGCGCGGCGAGTCCGCTGAGTCTGGCCCTGGCCGGCGCCGCCGTCGCGTTCTTCCTGCAGGCGATGACCAACGCCATCATCATCGTCGACCAGTCCAGCCTCGACTCCTACCGGTTCTGGGTGGTCGGGTCCGTCGCCGGCCGCGGCTTCGACGTGCTGTGGCAGGTGCTGCCGTTCCTGATCATCGGGCTGATCCTCGCCCTGGTCAGCACCCCGGGACTGAACGTCCTGAGCCTGGGCGAGGACGTGGCGCGGTCGCTGGGCACCAACATTGCGGCGAGCCGCGCCCTCGGGATCGTCGCCATCACCCTGCTGACGGGCGCAGCCACCGCGGCCTGCGGTCCGATCGCGTTCATCGGCCTGGTGGTCCCGCACGTCGCGCGGGCGATCACCGGCCCCGACTACCGCTGGCTGGTCCCCTACACCGGGCTTCTCGGCGGCGTCATGCTCGTGACCGCCGACGTCATCGGACGCGTCGTGGTCCGGCCCGGTGAGTTGCAGGTGGGAATCGTGCTGGCCGTGTTCGGCGCACCGTTCTTCATCGCGTTGGTTCGGCGCAGAAAGTTGGCAAGCCTGTGAGCACTCGAGACGACGTGCGCCCCGACGTCGCGGCGCCCCCGGCCCGCGTGCCGAGCCGCCCCGCGTTCCGGCTCGGGCCGGTCTCCCTGGTCCTGCGCCCCCTCGGCATCGCGGTCAACGTGGCCCTGCTGGTGGCGCTGTTCCTCGTGCTGTGCCTCAACATCGGCCGCGGCGACTACCCGCTGTCGATCCCCGAGGTCACGCGGGTGCTGTTCGGCGGCGGCACGAAGGCGCAGAACTTCATCGTCATGGACCTCCGCCTGCCGCGGTCGCTGACCGGGGTGTTCATCGGGATGGCCCTCGGCCTGGCCGGTGCCATCACCCAGTCGATCGCCCGCAACGCGCTGGCCAGCCCCGACATCCTCGGCATCACGTCCGGTGCCAGCGCCGCCGCGGTCGCGCTGATCGTCCTCGGCGGCGGCGGCAGCTTCGTCGGCATTCTGGCCACCCTGGGCATCCCCCTTGCGGCCCTGGTCGGCGGGCTCCTCACCGCGCTGATCATCTACCTCCTCGCGTGGCGCGGCGGGGTGGAGGGCTACCGGCTGATCCTGATCGGCATCGGTGTCAACGCCATGCTGATCGCGGTCACCGGCTGGCTGCTCATCTCCGCGGACATCAATGACGCCTCCCGCGCGCAGGTGTGGCTCAACGGGTCCCTCAACGGCGCCGCCTGGAGTCAGGTGTGGCCCGTCACGATCGCCGTCGTCCTCGTCGGCGGCTACGCGGTGATCTCGTCGTTCACGATGGGCGCGCTCCGGCTCGGCGACGACAATGCCGTGTCGCTGGGGGTGCGGCTGCAGTGGTCGCAGGCGCGGCTGCTGCTCATGGCCGTCGCGCTCGCCGGCGTCGCGACCGCGGCGGCGGGGCCGGTCGGCTTCGTCGCGCTCGCCGCACCGCAGGTGGCGTTGCGGCTGGTGCGGTCCGCCGGGCCGCCGCTCATCGCGTCCGCGCTCACCGGCGCGGTGCTCGTGGTCGGCAGTGATGTGGTTGCCCGCACGATCCTGCCCGTCGAACTGCCCGTCGGCATCGTCACCTCGGCACTCGGCGGCCCATTCCTGCTGTATCTGCTGGTTCGCAACAATCGGAAGGTCTCGGCATGACCGTGCAGACTGACGCTCGCCTGATCGCCGAACACCTGAGTCTCGGGTACGGCGACCGGGTCATCGTCGACAACCTCGACCTCGAGGTGAAGACCGGGGTGATCACCACCGTGATCGGCCCGAACGGCTGCGGCAAGTCCACGCTGCTGCGCGCGCTGGGGCGTCTGCTGAAACCGCGCAACGGTTCGGTGCTGCTGGACGGCAAGGCCATCGGCTCGATGCGCACCAAGGACGTCGCCCGCACCCTGGGCATGCTCCCCCAGGCGCCGGTCGCCCCGGAGGGGCTGACGGTGGCCGACCTGGTGGCCCGCGGCCGGCACCCGCACCAGTCGTGGCTCCGGCAGTGGTCGTCCGACGACGAGGGCGAGGTCGCCGAGGCGCTCGCCCTGACCGGGGTGTCCGACCTCGCCGACCGCCCCGTCGACCAGCTGTCGGGCGGTCAGCGCCAGCGTGCCTGGATCTCGATGGCCCTCGCGCAGGGCACCGACATCCTGCTGCTCGACGAGCCCACCACCTACCTGGACCTGGCGCACTCGATCGAGGTCCTCGACCTGGTGGACCGGATGCACGAGGAGCTGGGCCGTACCGTGGTGATGGTGCTCCACGACCTCAACCTCGCGATCCGCTACAGCGATCAGCTGATCGTGATGCGGGACGGCACCATCGTCGCGGCGGGGGCGCCGAAGGACATCATCTCCGCGGAACTCCTCCTCGAGGTGTTCGGACTCGAGGCCGCGGTCATCGCCGACCCGGTCTCCGATCGCCCGCTGGTGGTGCCGATCGGCGCCCGCCACGTGTACGGCGCGGTGGGCGGGCCGGCAACAAAGTAGCCGGTCAGCGGCGGCCGCCGATCATCGTCCGCACCAGCCGGAAGCTCTGCCCCAGCGACACCGTCGGCAGGTACGCCCTGCCGACGGCGTTGCCGATGCTCGGCAGCGCGGCCGGGTCGGCGAACGTCATGTGCATCGCCACGTACCGGGGCTGGAACTTCGACTTGAACGCCAGCAGCGACCGGAACCCGTACACCGGCTCCAGGGTCCGGCCCAGCAGATCGAGCACGCTGTCCATCACCGCCGACAGGCTCGACGACTCCGACCGCTCCCGCTCGTCGGCGTCGGTGTCCGGTTGCTCGACCTTGGCGAGGGGGGCGCCGGACAGGCTCAGGAACTGCGCCCCCTCCTCCTCCAGTTTCAGCGCCGCGGACGCGATGAGGAACTCCATCGCCGGACGGAACCCCTCGGCGCGGCGCCGCATGAAATCCAGCGTCCAGCCGACCACCCGGCCGTCCTGGTACACCGGCAGCCAGGACGTGACACCGTGCACGGTGCGGTCCTCGTCGACGGCGATCAGGCAGCGCACCTCCGGATCGTCGACCTCGTCGAGTCCACCGAGCGTGAACCCCATCTCGGGCATCCCCTTGTCGGCCACCCATTCCTCGGAGATCGCGGTGATCTGGTCGGTGATCGACCGTGGGGCGCTGGGGAAGCTGACCCATTCGGCGGTGATCCCCGATTTCTTCGCCTTGTTCAGGGCCGTGCGGACGTCCTGGAACCGCTTGCCGGTGAACGCGATCCGGCCCAGGTCCAGCACCGTCTCCTCGGCGACCTGGATCCCGCTCCAGCCGAGGGCGTCCGTGACGTCGCGGACCTCACCGGTCACCGAGTAGAAGCACGGGATCCAGCCGTTCGCGGAGGCGAATTCGGCGAAGTGTTCGACGTTGTCGCGCAACCGGTCCGGCGGGCCGACCGGGTCACCGGTCGTGAGGGCGACCCCGGCGAGGACCCGGTACGCGACATAGCCGGTGCCGTCGGCCGAGAACCAGTAGTGGTTGCCGCGCCACGTCGTCATCCAGGACAGCGGGCTTCCGCTTCCCGACTTCAGCAGGGCCCGAGCGCGTTCGGCGGCCGCCGAGTCCGATCCGATGGCGGGGCTGAGGAACGTGGCTGCGACCAGTGCGCACAGGGCCACCCAGAACACCACCCCGGTCCACTCGTACAGCAGCGTCGCGGGAATGCTCTCCGGCAGCAGGCGGGGGTCGAGCCATTGCAGGTAGACGGGCGGGATCAGCCGCTCCGGGAAGTCGGCCAGCAGCGTCGGGAACCCCGGGCGGGGGTCGAACCCGTGCCGCGCCCACAATCCGCCCAGCACATACAGGACGGCGAGACCGGCCAGGAGGGACACCAGGACGATCGCCAGCCGGCGGTAGGTTCCGGCCGGGGCGGCGACGTCGAAGAACCGGCGGGTGGCGAGCAGCACTATCAGGATCGCCAACGGTGTCAGGAACGGCACCAGCGTCCGATACAGGTTCGGGTCGGCCAGACCGTAGAACAGGGAGTCCTCGTCGACCGAATCGACGAACCGGACCGCGAAGTTGAGCAGCGACAACACCAGCAGAATCGCCTGGGCGACGACGGACGCGACCCACGCGAAGCGACGGCCCCGTCGGAGACCGTCGCTGAGGGTGAGGAGGAACAGGGACGGCATCAGACTTAACAGGGTCGGGCCGACCCCGGACAGGCGCAGTTCGAGCAGTCCGCGACGGCATTCGGGGTCCGTCGCCGACACCTCGCACAGGTCGCGCACTTCGCCGGCGGTGTACGGGACGCCGCGGAACAGGTCGCGCAGCACGGCGAGGGGGCCGACCGCCTCCGCGGACAGCGCGGCGATCATCGGGCCGATCGCACTGGCCGCCACCACGATCGCGACGAGCACCCGGCCCTCGCGCTGGGTGCCCGCGATCCGTTCGCCGCGCGCCGACCGGCCGACGATCCAGCGGCCGATCACCAGACCCACCACGGCCGCGGCGAGCCGGACCACGTCCTGCAGCGATCCACTGAACAGGGCCAGGGTGAGCGTGAACGCGAGGACACCGACGCGGATCCGCCGCCGCCACAGGGTGCCCATGTTCGAACTGGCCACCATCGCGGCGCCGAAGATCCAGGTGCTGGGGCCGACCGCCATGCCCACGTGCAGCCGGAAGCCCCAGTTCGCGTCGACGACCTTCGCGACCGCGGCCACCGACAACGCCAGCAGCCCGCCCAGCACCTGGGTGGCGACGGCGGCCAGCGCGAACCGCGCCGAACCCATGCGACGTTCCAGCGGGGCGGCGGCGACGAGGACGAGGACGGTGGTCGACAGGTAGGCCAGGACGTCGTCGCCCCACAGCCCGGCGGTCAGCAGCGTCCACACCGAACCGTTCTGGAACGCCCGGATCCCGATCGCCACGTGCTGGGACAGGTCGTGGGACGGGCCGCCGATCACGCTGGACGTGGCGATCGCGAGAATCCAGATCACGAGCAGCAGCGAGAAACTGACCGGTGCTCCCCGCACCCAGTCCGCGGCCCGCCCGGTCTGACCCCTGACCTTGGCCGCCGTACCGTGCCCGGTGGCCGCGCTGTCGTCGGTCTTCATCCCCCAGGTCCCCACTCTCCGCGATGTCGAGAACGAAAACTTGCCCGGCGGGTCGGCCGCTGCCCACCCGACCGTAAACCACCCGCTCGAACTATGGCCAATACCACACGCCGTGACGCAGTTTTACTACTACCAGTAGTACGTATCTGCGTCGTCGTATCCGTAGAATCGGTTTATGGCTGGACTCGGCGAACTCGAACGCGCAGTGATGGATCACCTGTGGTCCACATCGGAACCGCAGACGGTACGGCAGGTACACGAGGCACTGGCAGCGCGCCGTGAACTCGCGTACACGACTGTCATGACAGTGCTCCAGAGGCTGGCGAAGAAGCACCTCGTCATTCAGCAACGCGACGACCGCGCCCACCGGTACCTGCCGGTGCACCAGCGCGAAGAACTGGTCGCGAGCCTGATGGTGGACGCCCTGCAGCAGGCCGACAAGTCCGGAAGCCGCGCCGCGGCACTCGTGCACTTCGTGGGCCAGGTCGGCGCCGACGAGGCCGACGCGCTGCGCGAGGCCCTCGCCGCACTCGAGGCCAAGGAACGATCCGCCGGAGACAATCAGTCGGGAACCGTTCGCGCCGGCTGACGTTCGTCATGCATGATGAGTAGGACATGGACGCCACCACCGCGCTGGTATTCGGAGTACTCGCACTTCTTCTCGCAGGGCCTGTCCCTGCGCTGTTGAGCCGTGCCCGATGGCCGCATCGCGCCCCCCGAGCAGCCCTCGTGCTGTGGCAGGCAATCGCCCTGGCCGCGGTCCTTTCCGCGTTCAGTTCCGGGCTCGCGATCGCCAGCCAGCTCCTCGTCCCCGGCCCGGACGGGCGGCCCACCACGGCACCGGTAGCCGAGATCGATGCCCTGGGCCTGCCCCTGTGGCTGCTCTACGTGGTGGTCTTCGCTCTCACCCTGCTGGTCGGTGCCAAACTGATCTTCTCGATCGTGCAGGTCGGGGTCCGCACCCGGCGCCGACGCGCCCGGCACCGCATGCTCGTCGACCTCCTCGACCGCTGCGACTCGTCGTCCCCCCTCGCCCGCACGCCGGATCTGCGTGTCCTCGACGTCACCGAGCCCATCGCCTACTGCCTGCCCGGTCTGCGCCAGCGGGTCGTGCTGAGCCAGGGCACGTTCACCAACCTCGACGACGCGGAGATCACCGCGATCCTCACCCACGAGCGGTCCCACCTGCGCGCCCGTCACGACCTCGTGCTCGAGGCGTTCACCGCCGTCAACGCCGCCTTCCCCACCGTGGTGCGCAGCAAGTCCGCGCTCGGGTCGGTGCAGTTGCTGGTCGAGATGCTGGCCGACGACTCCGCGGTCCGCGCCACCGGGCCGACCGCGCTGGCCCGCGCACTGGTCGCCTGTTCCGGGTCGATCGCCCCGAAGGGCGCGATGGCCGCGGGTGGTCCCAGCACCCTGCTGCGGGTGCAGCGGCTGGCGTCCTCGGAGGCGGGAACCCCGGTCGCTCTCGCGGCCTACGCCGCGTCGGTGGCCATCCTCGTGGTGCCCACCATCGCCGTCGCCGTCCCCTGGCTCACCGAACTGAGCCGGTTGTTCAGCGCCGTATAGTCGCCCAGCTCACATCCCGCCGGGTTCGATAACCGGGTGCCCCGTCGCGTACACTGGTCCACGGTCGCCACTGCGGCCCATCAACACTGAAACGGCACACAGCCCAATTCCCCGCACTTCCGCGAATGGATTGACCAGGTGACATGTGCCCTGGCTCGTCCCTTTGTGCGTGCTGCATG
>SEEV01000900.1 GCA_004211695.1 Rhodococcus sp. (in: high G+C Gram-positive bacteria) | reverse complement strand
CATCGCTGGACTCCGCGCTTCCGGCTCCCGGAGGTTTTCGCCGGGACGCTCCGCTTGCGGGGCGGCGCGTCACTGCGCCTGCGGGGCGGTCGCCGCGCCGGCCGTTCCTCGGCCTGCTCTGCCGTCTCGTCGCCCTCGTCTTCGTCGTCTTCGTAGCGGTCGTCCGGCGGAGGTGCCTTCTTCGGCCGCTTCCTGCGCACCACCGTGTCCACGGTGTCGTCGGCGACCTCATCGCCCTCGTCCGGTGGTGGTGCCTTCTTCGGCCGCTTCCTGCGCACCACCAGGCCCACGGCGTCGTGGGTGAGCTTCCCCACCGTGCCCACGGTGTCGCCGGCGACGTCGCCGACCGTGTCCACTGTGTCGCCGGTGACGTCTCCGGCCAGGTGCGCGGTGTCCTCGACCAGGTCCTCGGCGGTCGCGAGGACCTCGTCGCTGCCGGCGAGCAGCCGGTTGTTGAGGGCATCGACCCGGGCGGTGACGGCGCTCATGGCCGCCACTTTCACGGCGTCGAGGAGTTGGCCGCGCACCGATTCACTGAGCCCCGCGAACTCGGGTGAGGATTGGAGGAGTTTGGCGGCCCTGGCCACCATCTCCTGAGGTCCCCCCGCGAGGCGGCCCGCGCTCACCGCGGCGAGCAGCAGTCCCAGTTTCCTCCGGTGTGCTCGCCCCATCCAATAGCCCACGATCACCGCTGCTGCGACCTGCAATCGGGTCATCATCGTCGACTCCCTTCACCCGGATCGGCGATCGTCGGTCGACGCCGGGCACCCAGGAGCGGGCCGCCCCGCGTACCCGAGATCAGCGCGCGCCGGTGCGAACCACCCCGAACCGGACTACCCCCAACGCCTAATCTTCAATCGGTCAAAAGCCTGAAGTGACTGGGAAATTCGGTACGTGCGATCGAGGGCCGAAACGGGCCGACCGGTCGCTCCCCAGATACGGTCCGTCCGCGCCGTCACCAGAACACAGGGTGCCCGCGGCCGTTCGTCCGGGGCGAAACTGTGGTGCACGGCGGGGACCTCGGGAACCGCCCGCCGGTGCGGGCACCGTCCCCTACGGTGAAACCCATGGCGGAGCGTGGTGCGCGTCCCAAAGTTCCCAAGGCACGGAAACGGTTCCTGCGCGCGATCCGGCATCTGTTCAGTCCGCTGCGGCCGGACGACTACCTCGAGATGATCAACCCGCTGTGGACCACGAGGGAGCTGCGCGGACGGGTGGAGAGGATCGAACCTGCCGGCGAGGCCGCGGCCACGGTGGTGATCCGGCCGGCTCACGAATGGGCGGGACACCGGGCGGGACAGTACGTGCGCCTCGGCGTGATCATCGACGGCGTCTACCACTGGCGGGCGTA
>SEEV01000370.1 GCA_004211695.1 Rhodococcus sp. (in: high G+C Gram-positive bacteria) | reverse complement strand
TCGATCCAGCGTTGCAGCAGTTTGCCGCCGATGACGGCTTCCGCCCCCACGACGACGACCCAGAAGAACCAGTACAGCCACCCGGTGGTGAAGCCGGCCCACCCGCCGAACGCCTTGCGCGCGTACCCGGCGAACGATCCGGTCGACGGATTGGTGGTGGCCATCTCGCCGAGCATCCGCATCACCAGGACGATGACGAGGCCGGTGATCGCGTACGACACGAATGCGGCCGGGCCGGAACTGTGCAGCAGGGCGCTCGACCCCACGAACAGACCGGCGCCCACCACACCCCCGATCGCGATCATCGTCAGGTGCCGCTGTTTCAGAGACTTCTGCAACGTCTCGGGCGGTTGTTCGAGAGTGGACATCACACGCTCCAAAGGTCGGGTCGGTCACGAGATCGAAAGTGCGAGCTGCGCCTCGGTATTCGCAGGTGCGGCGTTCGTGTGTGACCAACGTAACGACGGACCACGTAGCATGCTAGGGACAGATGCCAGAACTTTCCGCACCGACTGTCAGACACCTGTATGGCCGACTCGGGATGATCGCCATACTTATCGCGCACGAAATATGCTGTTCACGGAGATGGTGAAGTGAATCTCGATGAAGTGGTCACCGAGGTGGCCGAACGTCTGTCGGCATCGGTCGTCCTGGTCGACAGGGCGTTCTCGCTGATCGCCTACAGCACGCAGTCGCCGGGCGTCGACAAGGATCGGGTGCAGTCGATCCTCGCCCGCAGCTGCCCGCCGGACGCGCGGGCGTGGTACGAAAGCTTCGGCATCGCCGATACCACGCGGCCGGTGGTTACGCCAGAGAACCCGGACATCGAAGCGTCGTCGCGGATCTGTCTGCCGGCCCGCTACGCCGGCACTGCGTATGGCTACCTCTTCGTCCTGCCGGACGAGAACAGCAACGTCACCGAGCGGGACCTCACCGCCGCGATGTCCCTGGCCGGGCAGGCCGGCGCAGAGCTCGCACACACCTCGCGGGGACGCGACCACATGGCGGTCGCCGTCGCGGACCTCCTCGAGGGCGACCGAAAAGCCTTCGCCCGCGCACTCACTCGGATCGAGGATTCCGGGCTCTTCCCCGACGGCTGCGCGTTGACCGTGCTGGCCGTCGACGGTCTGCTCCCCGCCCCCGGCACCCGAACCCTGCTGGCACCGATCGGATCGCTGACCACCGTCCTGGTTCCCGCCGCCGACGGCGCCGTCGATCCCGTGCGGTCCATTGCCGAAAGCGGTGCGGGTGCCGGATCTCTGGTCGGGGTGGGCGGTTCGTCTCAGGGATTGCGCTCCGCCCGCCGAAGCTGGCAGCAGGCAAAGATCGCCGTCCGAGTCGCCCGGCACGACGACTCGATCGGACCGATCGCCTACTGGGAAGAACTCGGCATCTATCGACTGTCCTCGTGCGGGCCCGCCGGCCTCCTCGCCGAGGCCGTCCTGACACCGTCGGTGCGTGCCCTGCTCGACCACCGCAACATCGACCTTCTCGTCACCGCGCAGACCTATCTCGACCAGGCAGGCGACACCGGCGCGACGGCCGGTGCCCTCGGAATCCACCGTCAGACCCTCTACTACCGACTCGCCAAGATCGAGGAGATCACCGGACTCGATCTGTCGGTGGGTGCGCAGCGGCTGGAACTGCATGTCGGCCTCACCCTCGGGCGCTTCATCTTCGAGCACGTCCGCACCGAGGAGACCCGCAGCGGCGCGGAGACCTGACGCCCTGTCCGCTCGGACCGTCAGATCTTCTCGGCCGCTGTGGACGCCGGGTCGACCGCGCCGCGCACGATTTCCGTGATGGCCCGCACCGTCGGCCTGACCTCCGAGCCGGCGAGCCGGATGAGCACGATGCGTCGGCCGATTTCCTGGGTGAGGTTCACCCGGATGATCGGCACCGAACTGTTGAGCCTCATCATCATGTCCGTGACCGGAGCGGCGCCCAGTCCTTTTCCGGCCAGCGCCAGGGACACGGCGGTATCGACGATTTCGTGTCGCACGATCGGTTCGAAGCCCTCCTGCCGGCAGGCCGTGCGCACCGCACGGCCGAACTGGGTTTCCGCGGGCGGCAGGATCCAGTTCCACTCCGCGGCCTCGCGCAGATCGATGGTGCCTTCGGTGCGGATGCCGTACGCGCCGGGGGAGACGGCGAGTCCGAACCGCTCGCTGCGCAGGGTGATCATCTCGATGTCCGGTCTCCGGGGCATCGGGGAATGGGGATAGTCCAGCCCGAAGGCGACGTCGACGTGACCGCGTTGGACCTCGGTGGCGGCCTCGTCGACATCGAGCTCGCGGCTGCTCAGCGCGAGGTGCGGATACTTGCGCTGCGCGGCGGCCACAACCGGCGGCAGTAACGCTGCGGCGGTGCTGCCGAAGGTCCCGAGTAGAAGCGGCGCGGCAACGTCGTCGTGCACCGCGCGCAGCGCATCGCGGGCCGCCTGTTCCGCGTTCAGGATCTTCACTGCGTGGTCGGCCAGGACGGTGCCGGAGTCGGTGAGCACGACGTTGCGCCCCATCTTGGTGACGAGCTGTGAGCCGACGGCCTTCTCCAGGGCTGCGATCTGCTGCGATACGGCGCCCGCCGTGTACCCGAGTTCCTCGGCGACCGCGACCATCGTTCCCCGCCGGGCCAGCTCGCGGAGCGCGACGAGATGCGCCAGGCTCATATTCATATAGAGATTCTAAACGGTGAGGGCCAAATTTCTTCGCTGGTGCTATCGATTTCTGCGGACCACGATGAGCAGGCGGGAACGAAAACGTCGGACAGTCGGGGCTCCTCCACACGTGCCGCGACCACGACTTCGGTCTCACCCGATCCTCATCGACCTTGGAGTTGCACGCCATGCCGATCACTCAGCAGTGGGAACTGCGCGCCGAGTTCGCTCGCCGCCTCTCGCATCTGTACGGGAAGGAAGTTCCGGCCTACACGACGTTGCTCGAGGTGTCGCAGGCCGTCAACGACAGCGTGCTGTCGAACCTCGGTTCCGACGCCGAGCGGCTGGGCTCGACCGCCCGGGTCACCGCCGAGCGTCACGGAGCGATCCGGGTGGGTACCCCGCAGGAGATGGCGCAGGTCGCTCGGGTGTTCGCGGCCATGGGCATGTATCCGGTCGGGTTCTACGATCTGCGTGAGGCCGCTGCCAGTTCGGTCCCGGTCGTCTCGACCGCGTTCCGTCCGGTCGATCCGGATGAGCTGGCACGCAACCCGTTCCGGGTGTTCACGTCCCTGCTGGTGCCGTCGGATCGCCGCTTCTTCAGCGCAGATCTGCAGCGACGTCTCGAGAATTTCCTCGCCAGGCGGAGACTGTTCACCACCGAACTGCTGGTCCTGGCCGACCGGGCCACCGAGTACGGGGGGCTGAATTCCGGTGACGCCGAGATGTTCCTGACGCTGGCCACCACGGCGTTCAAGCTCTCCACCGAGGCCGTCGACCGCGCCTGGTACCGCGAACTCGAGGAGGTGTCCTCGGTGGCCGCCGATATCGGCGGAGTCACCAGCACGCACATCAACCACCTGACCCCGCGCGTGCTCGACATCGACGATCTCTATGCGCGCATGGAACGCCGCCAGATCGACATGATCGACGCGATCCAGGGGCCACCGCGGTGGGCCGGTCCGGATCTGCTGTTGCGTCAGACCTCGTTCCGGGCGCTCGCCGAACCGCGGGTGTTCCGCGAATCCGACGGCAGCGTCGTCAAGGGCTCGCTGCGGGTGCGCTTCGGGGAGGTCGAAGCCCGGGGCATCGCCGCCACCGTCCGTGGCCGCGCGGTCTACGACCGGTTGACCGTCGAGACCGAGCAGGCGTTCGCGGAGGCGGCGGCCACCGCGCCCGTCTCGGCCCGGCAGCGCAACGCGATCGCCGCCGAGTTGTGGAACCAGCAGGTGCCCGCCACCGAACAGGGCCTGGCCCTGCACGATCTGGCGTACTTCACCTACGCCGTGAACACCGACAAGCAGCGCAACGGCACCGCCCCCGAACGTTCACTGACGGATCTGATCGACCAGGGCTGGGTGCGGCCGGAACCCATTGTCTACGAGGACTTCCTGCCGAAATCCGCAGCCGGCATCTTCCAGTCCAACCTGACCTCGGACGGTCACAAGGACACCACACAGTCGACGACCGACATCGACGCCGCCTGGATGGAAGGAGTCCTGGGCCGCCCTCTGCACGACCAGTACGAGCTCTACGACGGGATCCGCCGCGAATCCCTCGTCCACGTCGCCGACCGACTGGGAATCCGCGGACCCATCGAAGTACCGGCAACCATCGCTACCCAAGGAGTCAAGTAAATGAGCACCGCCGTCACCGAAACCATCGCCCTGCCCACCACCGACGAACTGCGCACCCTGGCCCGCACCAGCCTGCAGCGATGTGGTGTCGACCCGGCGGTACTCGACACGACCGGGGCGAAGAACACCGTCACCGCGCGCACCCCGGTCACCGGCGAGAGCCTCTTCGCCTACCCCGCCGCCGACGCCACCGACGTCGAGGCCGCGATCGACGCCGCCCACGAGGCGTTTCTGCAGTGGCGCACCGTCCCCGGCCCGGTCCGCGGATTCCTGATCAAGCGGCTCGGCGAATTGCTGACCGAGCACAAGGAGGACGTCGCCAACCTCATCAGCATCGAGGTCGGCAAGATCCGCTCCGAGGCCCTCGGTGAGGTCCAGGAAATGATCGACATCTGCGACTTCGCGGTCGGTCTGTCCCGCCAGCTCGACGGCCGCACCATGCCGTCGGAGCGTCCCGGGCACCGCCTGATGGAGACCTGGCATCCGCTCGGTGTGGTCGGTGTCGTCTCCGCGTTCAACTTCCCCGCCGCGGTGTGGTCCTGGAACCTTGCTCTTGCCATCGTCTGCGGGGATTCGGTGATCTGGAAGCCGGCGCAGCTGACCACCCTCACCGCCGCCGCATGCTCGGCGCTGTTCGACCGTGCCGCAGAAGAATCCGGCGCCCCGGCCAACCTGAATGTCCTCGTCTCGGCGAGTGCCGCCGACACCCAGGCCCTGATCGACAGCCCGAAGGTGCCTTTGATCAGCGCCACCGGTTCCGAGCGGATGGGTGAGCAGATCGCGCCCCGCGTCGCCGCCCGCTTCGGCCGCGCCATCCTCGAGCTCGGCGGAAACAACGCTGCGATCGTCACCCCGTCGGCGGACCTCGACATCGCCACCCGCGGAATCGTTTTCGCCGCCGCCGGCACCGCCGGTCAGCGCTGCACCTCGATGCGCCGCATCATCGTCCACCAGGACATCGCCGACGAGCTGATCGACCGCATCTCCCAGGTCTACCGGCGTCTCCCGATCGGTGACCCGTTCGCCGACGGCACCCTCGTGGGCCCGCTGATCGACGGCAAGTCCCACGCCAACATGGCCGACGCCCTCGACAAGGCCGTCGCGCAGGGCGGCGAGATTCTCGTCGGCGGTGCACGCCGCCCGAGCAGTGACGACTCGTACTACGTCGAACCGGCGATCGTGCGGATGCCGGCGCAGACCGAGATCGTCAAGGACGAAACCTTCGCCCCGATCCTCTACGTGCTGACCTACGACACGCTCGACGAGGCCATCGCCCTGCACAACGACGTCCCGCAAGGGTTGTCGTCGTCGATCTTCACCACCGACCAGCGTGAGGCGGAGCGGTTCATCGCCGCCGACGGTTCGGACTGCGGCATCGTCAACGTCAACATCGGCACCTCCGGCGCCGAGATCGGCGGCGCGTTCGGCGGCGAGAAGACCACCGGTGGTGGACGCGAATCCGGCTCGGACGCCTGGCGCGCCTACATGCGCCGCGCGACCAACACCATCAACTACTCCCGTGAGCTGCCGCTGGCTCAGGGCGTCAACTTCGCCTGAAATCCCCTGTCGAGTCACGAGGAGCAACGACAATGTTCGAATTGATCGACGAATGGGGACCGGAGAAGGTCGTGTGCGTCTCCGACGCCCGCACCGGCATGCGCGGTGTGCTGGTCATCGACAACACCGCCCGCGGAATGGGCAAGGGCGGCACCCGCATGTCCACCACGGTCAGTGTCGGCGAGGTCGCCAGGCTGGCCCGCAACATGACCTGGAAGTGGGCGGGGGTCGACCTCTTCTACGGCGGCGCCAAGGCCGGCATCTGGGCCGACCCGACTGCCTCCTCCAAGGAAGCGGTGCTGCGTGCCTTCGTCCGGGCACTGCGCAATGAGGTCCCCGAGGAGTACGTCTTCGGGCTCGACGTGGGATTGACCGAGAAGGACGCCGCGATCATGCTCGACGAGGTCGGCAGACGCGGCGGCGCGGTGGGCACCCCTCACGCGCTCGGCGGGCTCCCGTACGACCAGCTCGGGGTCACCGGCCACGGTGTCGCGGAGTCGGCGGACGCCGCCGCGCAGACCCTCGGTCTGTCCACCGGTTCGCTGAGCGTGTCCATCCAGGGCTTCGGAGCGGTCGGAGCGGCGAGCGCGAAGCGCCTCGCGGAACTCGGGGCCACCGTCGTCGCTGTGTCCACCTCGCAGGGCGG
>SEEV01000046.1 GCA_004211695.1 Rhodococcus sp. (in: high G+C Gram-positive bacteria) | reverse complement strand
GGCGGTGCCGGGATGCGGAAGGCGCCGCGGGGCAGGAAGCCGAGCACCTCGGTGTAGAAGTCGAATGCCCCGCTGAAGTCCATCACCGGCAGCACCACGTGGCCGAGGCCCTGCGCCCCGGTCACGAACTTCGCGCCGAACGGCGTGACGACCGGGCTGTGGTCGAGGACGGCGCCGTGGAAGATCTCGATCGTCGCGCCGGTCGGGTCCTGGAACGTGACGACCTCTTCGACGCGCCGTGCGTCGGCCTCCTCCACCGACAGCGGCTTGACGGCGATACCGGCGCCCTCGACCGCTTCCTGGACGCGGACCAGGCCCGCGTGATCGCGGACCTCCCACCCGATGGTGACGACCTCGTCCGTCTCGCCCGGGACGATCACGATGCGCGCCGCCCGCTCGTCCATCCGGAGGTAGAGGGCCTTCTCGTCGGGCCCGCTGCCCTCGGCGAATCCGAGGACGTCGAACGCGAAGGTGCGCCAGCGCTCCAGGTCGTTGGTCTGGATCTTGACGTAGCCCAGTCCCTTGATGTCTGTCATGTGTTGTCCTTCTGCTGTTTTCGAGGTCCGACGCCGGTCAGATCATCGACTTGAGGTTGTCGGCCGGGTCGAGGCCGAGCGAGCTGAGCGCCGAGGCGTGGTACACGGTGCTCGGCACGTGGATCGCATGCGCCAGGCCGGCGTGCGCGTCCCGCCAGTACCGCTGCAGGGGCTTGTCCATGCGCAGCGCGTTGCCGCCGGAGCGGGCGAAGATCTGGTCGACCGCGGTGACCGCGCGCCAGGCGGCCCGCACCTGGGTGCGGCGTCCGGCCGCGCGGTCCTCGAACGTGACCTCCCGGCCCGATTCGACGAGGTCCCAGATCCTGTCGACGTTGGCGAGCAGTTCCTGGCGTGCAGCGTTGATGTCGGCCGCCGCCTCACCGACGGCGAACAGGACGTACGGGTCGTCCTTGATCGCGGTGCCCTGCGCGCCGACGCGGTCGCGTTGGTAGTCGAGGTGAGCGGCCAAGGCTCCCTCCGCGATTCCCACCACGGCGGAGGAGATGCCGAGCGGGAACATCGTCGACCACGGCATGTTGTACAGCGTCTCGGTGCGGCCGAACTTCTGCACCGCGGTGCCGTTCATGACCTCGTCGGCGTCCATCACCCGGTAGTCGGGGACGAAGGCGTTCCGGACGATGATGTCCTTCGAACCGGTCCCCTTGAGCCCGACGACGTTCCATGAGTCCTCGACGATCTCGTAGTCGCTGCGCGGCAGGATCATGTGCAGCATCTTCGGCGGCAGCGCCATGGCGCCGTCCTTGTCGCCGAGCATCGCGCCGAGGAAGATCCAGTCGCAGTGATCGGTACCCGAGGAGAACTGCCAGCGTCCGCTGAAGAGGTAGCCGCCGTCGACCGGGGTCGCGATCCCGGTCGGCGCGTACGGCGAGGCCATCCAGGTGTCGGTGTCGGAGCCCCACACCTCGTCCTGCACCTTCGGGTCGGCGAACGCCAACTGCCAGGGGTGCACGCCGACGATGCCGCACACCCAACCGGTGGCCGGGTCGAGGGACGCCGCCGCCATCACCGTCTCGGCGAATTCGCGCGGGTGCGCCTCGAAACCGCCGTACTTCGCGGGCTGCAACAGCTTTCGCCGTGTCGTCGGGCAGCCGGCCGATCCGCTCGGCCTCGGGCGCCTGATCGCGGAGCTGATCCGCGATCGCCATGATGTTGTCGAGAACCTCGTGGGTCATCTGTCGTGTCCTTCTACTCTGTGCAGGATCAGGCGTTGGTGTCGAGCGGCACGACGCCATTGGCGAGGTTGTCGGCAACCTCCGCCTCCCAGCTCTGCACTGCCCTGGTGGTGTCGATCTCGAACTCGAAGCGCTTGGTCATGTCGTCGGTGATGTCCTCGACGTCCACGTAGAACTGCTGGTACCAGCGGCGCAGCTGGTAGACGGGCCCGTCCTCCTCCGACAGCAGCGGGTTGTCGATGCGCGACTTGTTCAGCCAGATATCGACGTCCTGCTTGAATCCGAGCTCGACGCCCTCGGCGAACTGCGCCGCCATGCCGTTCGCCATCTCGTCGGTCAGCCCCTCGGGCTTCTTGACCATGGCACCCCACTGCAGCACGAACGAATCGGCGCTGACCGGGTAGTGACAGTTGATCAGCACCGTCTCGATCATCATGCCGTTCGCCTCGCTCCACAGCTTGTCGATCATGTACGACGGGCCGAAGTACGACGCGTCCGAGCGCAGCGTGGAGTTGGGGTCGTCGTAGCTGGTGCCCACCGAGATGTCGTGGCGGGGCGTCGACTGCATGTACTGGGTGGCCACGTGCCCTTCGAAGACATTCTTGAAGTAGCGCGGGAACGAGAAGTGAACGTAGTAGAAGTGCGCCATGTCGACGACGTTGTCGACGATCTCGCGGCAGTGCGAGCCCTCGACGAGCAGCGAATTCCAGGTCCAGTCGGTCCATACCGAAGAACCGAATCCCTCGATCTCGGGAATCGTCACGTCGGCGGGCGGCGGGTTGCCCTGCGGGTCGTTCCAGACGTAGAGCTGGCCGTTGCGCTCGATGGTCGTCCAGGCCCGGGTCCGCGCCAGCGGCGGGACACGTCGCGCGTACGGGATTCCCGTGCACTTGCCGTTGCCGCCCCAGCGCCAGTCGTGGAACGGGCACGCGATGGAGTCGCCCTTCACGGTGCCGTGCGCCAGGTTGCCACCCATGTGACGGCAGTAGGCGTCGAGCACACTGAGCGTCCCGTCGGACGTCTCGAACACCACCAGGGACGTGCCGAACGCGTCGATCTGATGCGGGGCGCCGTCCCTGAAGGTCTTCGCCAGACCCAGGCAGTGCCACCCTCGCGCGAAACGCGTTGGTGCCGATCCCACTTCGATCATCCGGACTTCGTCGCCGTCAACGGCACTGTTGCGCGCCATGTCTACCTCCGCCTCGCTGTACGTCAAGAACACCCTCGGGGTGTGGTGTAGCTCATAGTCGGCGTGTCCGGCCCGATGCGGTACCCGACTCTCCCACTCAGCGAGAGGCTTTCGAAACGCGCGGAATCGGCGGCAGATCGGCGTCCCGATCACAGGGACCACGCACCCCGTTCGCGCACCGCGGCGACTACCGTGCGGATCACATACCCGTGACTTGGGAGGAACGATGGCCGCACTCATCTCTTCGCAGCCGTACGCAGCAGAGATCCGCCGGCTGTGCGCCGACGCCGTCCCGAACGGGGTGCTCGTCACCCCCGAGCCCGGAACAGCGGTCGAGCAGGACCTCCTCCTGCTGCGACCCGGAACCGACCCGGATCTGTCGCCACAGGTCCGGAGGGTGGGCGACCACGACCTGCTCGTGCAGTTCCGCAACCGCGACGAGCAGTTGGTCTACGAGTTCTGGACCAACAGCTTCACCGGAACGGTCACCCCCGAGGATCGGTCGGTGGACCTCCTCGAGCAGCACGGCGCCGAGCAGTTCCCCGGGACCCTCCGCAGGTTCCGCACCCGCATCCGGCGGGCGGTGCCGTCGGGTGCGGTGTTCTCGTCGTCGTTGCAGCAGACGTACGTCCAGGACGGCGCCCGCATGGCCGACGTGACCATCACGTGCACACGGGGCGTGGACGTGCTCGCTCAGGCCTGGGCCACGTACGCGCTGCCCGACTGAGCCACTTCTCCTACGAATTGGTCAGCCGCGCGGGCAATTGCCCGCGCGGCTGATCATTGTCTCCGCAATTACCCCACCGGGTCGGCCAGCCTTGCCCGGGACCGGCTGAACTCGAACCCGCGGAATCCCTCCTCCGCGACGTCGGCGCAGATCCGCCCGTACGCACCGAAGCCGCCGATGTACGGCATGAAGACGCGGGGCTTGCCCGGAATGTTGGCGCCCATGTACCAGGAGTTCGCCAGCGGGAACAGGGTCTGCGCGGCGAGCTCGCGGCAGTGCTCCACCCACTGCTCGGTGGCCGGAACCGACGCCTCGACCGCGTCGTAGTCCTTCTCCCACAGGTGCGCGATGCAGCCCGCGATCCAGTCGATGTGCTGCTCGGCGCCGAGCACCATGTTCGCGAGCACCGACGGGCTACCCGGCCCGGTCACGACGAACAGGTTCGGGAACCCCGGAACACCGAGACCGAGATAGGTTTTCGGCCCCTCGCTCCAGTACTCGGCCAGCGACACCCCGTCCCGGCCGACGATCCGCATGCGGTCGAGAGCCCCGGTCATGGCGTCGAATCCGGTCGCGAACACCAGGGTGTCGAGCGGGTACTCGGCGTCGACGGTGGTGATGCCCGACGGCGTGATCGAGTCGATCGGCGCCGCCTTGAGGTCGACCAGGGTGACGTTGGGCCGGTTGTACGTCTCGAAGTAGTTGGTGTCGGTGACGATCCGCTTGGTCCCGATCGGGTGATCGTCGGGGATCAGCGTGTCCGCGACCGCCGGGTCGTCGACGAGACGGCGGATCTTCTCCTCCGCGAACTCCCGCGCGGTCGCGTTCGCGGCCTCGGTCTTCGTCTGGTCCGGAAAGGTTTTCGCGAACAACACCCCGCCGAGCTTCCACCGCGTCTCGTAGGCGTCGCGACGTTCCTCGTCGGACACCTCGAGTGCGGACTTCGTGTGCGCGTTGTACGGCGAACCGCCACCGCTCTCCCTGGACAGGCGCCGACGTTCGTCGTATCCCGCCTTGATCGCGCGCCGCATCTCGTCGTCCCACGTCTCGTTCCCGGCCGGGACGCTGTAGTTGGCGCTGCGCTGGAACACGTACAGGTGTTCCGCCTGCTCGGCGATGAGGGGAATCGACTGGATGCCCGACGAGCCGGTGCCGATGATCCCGACCTTCCGGCCGGTGAAATCGACGCCCTCGTGCGGCCAGTGACCGGTGTGATGCGTGTCCCCCGTGAAGGTTTCACGGCCCGGAATGTTCGGCATGTTCGCCGTGGACAGCGCACCGGTCGCGAAGATGCAGTACCGGGCGGACACGACGTCGCCGCGGTCGGTCCGCACCTCCCACCGGAGCGATTCCTCGTCCAGTTCGGCGGAGGTCACCCGCGTGTCGAACAGGAAATTGTCGCGGAGGTGGAACCGGTCCGCGACATGGTTGATGTACTCGAGGATCTCGGGCTGGGTGGCGTACTTCTCGCTCCAGTTCCACTCCTGCTCGAGTTCCCGCGAGAACGAGTACGAGTAGTCGACGCTCTCCACGTCGCAGCGGGCACCGGGATAGCGGTTCCAGTACCACGTGCCGCCCACACCGGCAGCCGCCTCCACACCCTGGACCGTCAGACCCAGGCTCCGCAGTTTGTACACCGCGTACAGACCTGCGAAACCCGCGCCGACGACTACCGCGTCCACGGCGCCGATCCGATTCGCACGAGCATCATTTCCGGTGCGTGCACTCACGGGCGCGCTCCTCTCCCATTCGACAGACACTTTCGGCAGCAAAGCCTGTCTGGGACGGTAGGTCGCGAAACCGGGGCAGCCACAGGCTCGTTCCCGGTGAGCGGTCGGGCAGGTACTAGCTCGACACGACGGGGGCGAGATCGGGGTCGATCACGTCGGCCAGGGCATCCCACGGCACGGTGACGGTGACTAGTCCGACGGCGTGCGGCCCCACCTGATAGTCGTTGAAGTGGATCTCCATGCCGGCCGGGGTGGCGAGCCAGTTGGCGAAGTTCGCCTCGGTCGGCTCGATCCCGCTGCGCTCGAAGTCCGGTCCCGCGACCGTGTCGGGAAGCAGGAGCGCGGATTCGTCCGACAGCTTCTGCAGTCCGGCCGGCAGGTCGGGGAACAGGTCGCCGAGCGTGATCGGTGCCGCCGTGTCGGCATTCACCACCACCGTCGCGACGATCGGCGTCGGATGCGCTCCGGGTGGATCGGCGTTCCACGACGTCACCAGCAGACCGCTGATCACGTGCTCGCCGATGTGCGCCACGCTGTGCTCCTGCGTGCTCAGCGTGAAGGAATCGGTGCCCCAGCCGTCGATCTGGTCCTGCAGCGCGGAGCGCATCGATTCGTTGAATTCGGCGGTGACCGCCGGATTCCCGCCCTCGATCTGCGGGATGATCACGTCGTAGCCGACGCGGCCGGTGGAACCGGTGACCTGCAGCGACGTCTCCGTGTAGCGCACGCTCGCCGGCGTCGGCACCTCGGTCGTGGCCTGTTCCGCGGCGGACACGGTCGTGGTGGTCGAGGCCTCGCTCACCGCCGTGCCCGTCTGGTCGGAGCAGGCGGCCAGCGCGAGGACGATCGCGACGAGCGCCACTGCCCGACCAGATCTCCGGATACCGCTCATGGGCTATCTCTACCACGTCGATTCCGAAACCACGAGCACGTCAACCTCGCCCAAGGGGTCATCTACCGATCGGGTCGACAATGGTGTGCAGAGTGTCGACGAACCCCTGTGCGGTGGATGCATCGAAGAGGTCGGCGGAATACACCAGTTCGGCGTCGATTCCGGCAGGTGATCCGTCGGCGTCGTGGCGTTCGGTGAAATGGAAGTGCAGATCGCATTTGGCGATGTCGAGTGGACGCGGAGTGACCTCGAAATCGATCCCGGAGACGTCCAGGGACGCGGGAGCGAAGTTGTTCAGCGACAGCGCAACCTGGAACAACGGGTGCAGGGACGGTGACCTCGGCGGGTCGAGTACCTGGACGAGTCGCTCGAACTGCACATCGGCATTCGCCAAGGCACGAAGCTCCACGTCGCGCGATCGATCGACGATGTCGCACAGCGTCATGCTCGGGTCGACGCGGGTTCGCAGAACCAGCGTGTTGACGAACATGCCCACCACGTCGTCGAGCACCGGGTCTCCCCGACCCGCGATCGGAGTGCCGATCGCGATGTCGGGGTCTCCGCTGAGGCGGGCGAGCAGTATCGCCACCGTCGATCTCAGCGCCGTGAAGAGGCTGGCGTGGTGCTCGTGCGCAGTGGTGAGCAGGCCACGGTGCGCATGCTCGTCGAGGGAGAACGGGAGTCGTCCTGCCCGATAGGTCCACCGGTGTGGCCGAGGACGATCGGTGGGGAGTGGGAGTTCCCCGCGAAGTTCGGACAGCTCCTTCGTCCAGTGGGCGAGTTGCTTCGACGCGACACTGTCCGGGTCACCCTCGTCCCCGAGCATCGCCCGACGCCACACGGTGTAGTCGGTGTAGTGGACGACCGGGGGCTCCCAGTCGGGCTCCGTGCCCGCCGACCGAGCACGGTAGGAGTCGGCGAGATCTCGGGCCAAGGGCGCCAGCGACCAGCCGTCCGCCGCGATGTGGTGGATGACGCAGGCCAGAAGGTGGTCGCCGGCGCCGAGCCGGAAGAGCCGGGCACGGAGGGGAGGGTCCTGCCGCACATCGAAACCCGCGGACAGCAGGTTCGACGTCTGTTCCTCCACGTCCGCCGCACTGGTCACGACCGGCCTCAGGTCGGGCAACGCCTCGGCCACGTCGAGCACGTGCTGGTACGGCCCCGACGGCGAATCGGGAAACACCGTTCGCAGCGCACGATGCCGGCCGAGTACGTCCGCCATCGCCGAGCGCAGCGCATCGGCGTCGAATCGGCCGCGCACTCGTACCGTGAAGGGGATGTTGTGGAGCGCGGGTTCCACGACGGTGCGGTCGATGAAGTACTGCGACGGGGACAGCGGCACGACGTCGGGCAGTGGTGCGGCGCCCAACTTCGGTCCGCGCGGGGACGCTGCGCCCGCCGGGTGTTCGCCGACGTCCGCGATGGCCTGCGCCAGCGCCGCGACCGTCGGGGCGTCGAACAGCTCGCGCACGCCCAAGCTCGTGCCCAGCTCGGCGTTGAGCGTCGCGACCACCCGGATCGCCGACAGCGAGTCGCCGCTGAGGTCGAAGAAGGAATCGTCGGCACCGACCGAATCCACGCCGAGGACGCGGGCGAACACCTGCGCGACGCGGCGTTCGGCCGGGGTTGCGGGGTCACGATGAGGCACCGAATCCGATCCGAACTCCGGCAGCGGAAGGGCTTCCCGGTCGAGCTTCCCCGTCGGTGTCAACGGGATCGAGTTCACGAGCATGATCGATTTCGGCACCATGTAGTCGGGTAGGAACCGCGCGACCTCCGCTTTCAACGCTTCCCGGTCGATCGACGTGTCCCCCTCGGCCATGATGTAGGACACCAGGTTCGGATCGCCGGCCGAATTCCGATGCACCACCGTCGCGGCAAAGGCGACGCCCGGATCTGCGTTCAGCGCGGCATTGATCTCGCCCAGCTCGACCCGGAATCCACGGATCTTGATCTGGTCGTCCGCCCTGTCCACGAACTCGAGCGTCCCCGCCTCCGTCCACCGCACCACATCCCCGGTGCGGAACATCCGGGATCCGCTGCGGCCGAACGGGTTGGCGACGAACCGGGACGCGGTCAGGCTGTGGCGCCGATGGTAGCCCCGGGCGAGTGCAGGAGTGGCGAGGTAGAGCTCACCGACAGCGCCGGGTGGAAGCGGACGTAGCCGGTGATCGAGAACCACCGCGTCGACGCCGCGCATGAGCGACCCGATCGTCAGTCGCTCGTCCGGTGACACCGGATCCGTGAGAGTGACACTGCACGTCGTCTCCGTCGGACCGTACGCGTTACGCATGGTCCGGCCACCGGCCCAGCGCCGCGCCAACTCCTGCGGACACACCTCCCCTCCGACGAGTACCAATTCCAGTTCGTTCGTCGTGCCGGAATCGATGGCGGCCAGCGCGGACGGCGTCATCAGGAGGTGGGTGACGTGTTGGTCGTGCAGCAGTCGTGACAGTTCCTCACCGCCGAACACCCCGGGCGGGGTCACGACGAGCGTCGCGCCGCCGACGCACGCCGCGAGCACCTCGACCAGGGCGGTGTCGAAGCTCGGCGAGGCGAAATGCAGGATCCGAGAGCGCGCGGACACCGCGTACTTGTCCCGAATCTCCTGGGCCAGGTTGGCGAGCCCGCGGTGGGTGACGACGACGCCCTTCGGCGCTCCGGTCGACCCGGACGTGTAGATCAGGTAGGCGGGATGGTCCACGCGTAGCGGATGCGTCCGCTCCGCATCGTCCGGGGTGACGGACGACAATCCTCGGCACAGGGTTTCGAGGCCGTCGGAATCGATGTTCACCCAGTGCACAGAGCCGGGCAGACGAGCACGCTCCGAGCGGACGGTCAGCCCGACCGTCGCGCCGCAATCGGCCAGGGTGTACGCGATGCGCGCGCTCGGGTGCGAAGGATCGATCGGAACATAGGCCGCGCCGGCCTTCGCGACCGCCCACAACGCCAGCACCGACTCGATCGACCGCGGGATGGAGACTGCGACGACGCTCTCGGGTCCGATGCCGCGGCCGATCAGGAGACGGGCCAGCCGGTTGGCGCGCCGGTCCAGTTCGCCGTAGGACAGTGCACGCCCGCGGTCCGATATCGCGATCGCCTCCGGGTCGTCTGCGACCGTCCCCGCGAGGAGGCGGTCGAGAGTGATCGGATCCGCATCCGGAAGTCCCTGCGCGGGCGCGAATTCCTCGCGTTCGCCGGCGTGGAAGAGGTCGAGGTCCGAGACCCTTCGGTCCGACTCGATCGATGCGGTGAACGCGTCGAGGAAGGCGAGGAATCGAGTGTGATGCCCGGTCAACCCGGCGTCGTCGTACAGAGCCGGATTGCCCTCGAAATCGATCCGGGCGGCACTTCCGTCGGCCCCGGGATAGATGTTGACAGCGAGATCCGCGACAGGCCCGGTGGTCAGGACCCGGACCGTCCCCTGCACGGCGGAGCCCAGCGAGATCTCCTTCCTGAACATCATGAGGTTGACCACCGGCCCGAAATGCAGAACTTCGACACCACCCGAGCCGATGTCCCGGCCGATGTCCTCGCGACGGTAACGCTGGTGGCGCAGCGCCGCCGTCACTGCCGCCTCGGCCGTTGCGACTGCGTCCCGAACCGTGGCGGAGCCGATTCCCCCGAGCCGCAACGGAAGGACATTGGACACCGAACCGCCCGAATTCCTCAGACGCGCTGTCGTTCTCGCCGACACCGGCAGGGAGAGGACCACGTCGTCGACGCCGGTCATCCGGGCCAGGTAGGAGCCGAAGGCGGCGACCGCCACGGCCGCCGGATTGCGCGAGTTCCCACTCGGACGCGCGTGCCCGGTCGCGGTCCGGGCGACCGTGTCCGGTCGCGCCGCGCGCCCGCTCAGGCTGACGATGGAACCCAGGTCGCCGCCCCGCTCGCGCCAGTGGTCGCGGTCCCGGGCGAACCGGGTGGAGGCCCGGTAGGCGGCGTCTTCGCGCACGAGGTGTTCGGGTCGCACGATCCGGCATTCCGGCGGTTCCCGCCCCTCGACTGCGGCGACGTACAGTTCGGCGGTGCGGCTCATCAGCATCATCGACGCGTACCCGTCCGACACGATGTGGTGCGCGCGGGAGTACCAGTAGTAGTGCTCGTCGCCCAGTTGCAGGATGTGCGAGACGAGCAGAGGTCCGTCGTACATGTCGGTGCGTGCGCTCCGGTCGTGCCGCATCCAGCGGTGGGCCGCGTCGACGGGATCGTCCGCGCCGCGAAGATCGGTGGTGGGCACCCGATCGTCGGCGGTCGCGTCCGCCACCTGATGCGGCTGCCCGTCGATGTCCACCAGATGCACTGATCCCCAACCGTATTCGCGATTCGCTCGCCGGGTGGCGTCGTTCAGGGTGGCAAGTTCGACCGGTCCGTGCAAATCGGCGTAGTGGGCGATGACGTACGGGATCTCCGGTGTGAGCTGCTGAGCGAACCAGATGGACCGCTGCGCCGCGGTCAGCGGAAACGCACCCTCGGTCGATCGAGCCGGGTGCCCGAGCGGGCGTTCCACGATGGTGACGTCGGGCCGGACAGGCGTGGGCCTGTCCGGGCAGGCGCACGCCGTGCCGCCGGACTGCTGCACATCGAAATCGAAGTTCATTTTCCCCCCTCGGGCCACGCTCGAAACACTTCCCCACCCCGGTGCGCAGTTGTCGCGAATGGCGGATCCGGCGACTGGTACGGCACCAACCATCACCCTCCCGTGCTTCGGACCCCTGCACCAGGCACCCCAGGGTGCACAATCCCCCACCCGGAAATAAGGGAGGTGCCCACGCTGCCATCCGAGTAGCGTCGAACTGTGACTATTCGCCTTGGATATCAGATGCCGAATTTCAGTTACTCCACTCCCGTCGCGGACCTGTTCCCGACCGTCGTCGCGCAGGCTCGTGAGGCCGAATCCGCAGGCTTCGACACCGCGTTCGTGATGGACCACTTCTATCAACTGCCGGGCATCGGTGCGCCCGACGAGCCGATGCTCGAGGCGTACACCGCCCTCGGCGCCCTCGCCACGGCCACCGAGAACATCCAGCTGTCCGCGCTGGTCACCGGCAACACCTACCGCAACCCGCCGATGCTCGCCAAGACGGTGACCACCCTGGACGTCGCCAGCGGCGGCCGGGCCGTCCTCGGAATCGGCGCCGGCTGGTTCGAACTCGAGCACAAGCAGTTCGGCTACGAGTTCGGCACGTTCACCGACCGATTCGAGCGCCTCGACGAGGCCCTGCAGATCATCGCGCCGATGCTGCACGGGGAACGCCCGACATTCGACGGCAAGTGGTATCACGTCGAAAACGCGATCAACGAGCCGCGGATCCGCGACGACCTGCCGATCATGCTCGGTGGTGGCGGGGAGAAGAAGACGTTCGGTCTCGCCGCCCGGTTCGCCGACCACCTGAACATCATCTGCAATGCGAGCGAGTTGCCGCGCAAGCTCGAGGCTCTCGACGCCCGGTGTTCGGAGATCGGCCGCGACCGGTCCACGCTGGAAACCAGCTACCTGGCGTTCGTCATCATCGACGAGGACGGCGATCGGGCCCGGAAACTTCAGCGCGACTTCCTGCTCACACAGGGCGTCGACCTGTCCAAGGCCTCGGACGAGGAACGCGCCGCCGCCACGGACCGGCAGTTCTGCGGGGCCCCCGACGAGGTGGCCGAGCAGCTGAAGACCCGTGTCCTCGACGCGGGGATCGATGGGATCGTCCTCAATCTCGTCGCCAACGGGCACGAGCCCGGCATCGTCGAACTGACCGGCCGCACCTTGCGTCCGCTGGTCGACGCCTGAGCGCTCCGGCTTCCCGGAATACGCGCACTACCTCTGCGGTTGCACCCAGAGGTAGTGCGCGAGGCTAACCTCTTGCGCCTGTTCTTGGTGACGAAAGGTGACGAAGCCGTGAGTGCTGTGCTGTCGATTCTGGATCTGGCCTACATCCGCGAGGGCGATACGGCCCGGGACAGCTTCGATGCGAGCGTGAAACTGGCGCAACTCGCGGAGACCCGCGGCTACCGGCGCATCTGGTACGCGGAGCATCACAACATGCCGTCGATCGGATCCTCGGCGACGAGCGTCCTCATCGCCCACGTCGCGGCCCACACCGAGAGCATCCGGCTCGGCGCCGGCGGCATCATGCTGCCCAACCACGCGCCGCTGACCATCGCCGAGCAGTTCGGCACCCTCGCAACCCTGCATCCGGGACGTATCGACCTCGGCCTCGGGCGTGCCCCCGGAAGTGACCAGAAGACGATGTACGCCCTGCGCCGCGACCCGGCGTCGGCGGACCGGTTCCCGCAGGACGTGCTGGAACTCCAGGCCTACCTCCGGGGCGTGTCCCGGGTTCCCGGCGTCGACGCGGTCCCCGGCAAGGGCACGAACGTTCCCCTGTACATCCTCGGGTCGTCGCTGTTCGGCGCGCAGCTCGCCGCGAAGCTCGGCCTCCCCTACGCCAACGCGTCCCACTTCTCCCCCGACTCACTCGTCGACGCGGTCACGCTGTACCGGGAGCGGTTCGAGCCGTCCGAGGACCTGTCCGAGCCGTACGTGATCGCCGGTGTCAACGCCATCGCCGCGGACACCACCGAGGACGCGCACCGGCAATTCGAAGCCTCCCTGCGGCGGCGGGTGGTGCAGATGGTCGGCCGCGGGCAGAAGTTCACCCCCGAGGAAGTCGACCTCATCATGTCGTCCCCGGCCGGTCAGCAGGTCGCGCAGATGGTGCGCTACTCCGCGGTCGGCACACCCACCGAGGTCAAGACCTACCTCGACGAGTTCGCCGAGCACGCCCAGGCCGACGAGCTGATCGTCGCCTCCCACGCCGAGGACACCGCGTCCTGGCTGAAGACATACGACCTGCTCGCCGACGTGTGGCGCTCCGCGCCCGTGCGCGGTTGAGGAGTCTCTGGACTCGTCAACCGCGCACGGGCGGCGAAGCCGCCTACTGGTGGACGATCACGCCACGCAGGTTCTTTCCGTCACGCAGATCCTGGTAGCCCTCGTTGACCTGCTCGAGCGTGTACTTGGTGGTGACCAGCTCGTCGAGTTTGAGCTGACCGGCGTCGTACAGGCGCAGCAGGCGGACGATGTCGTACTGAGGGTTGGCCGAGCCGAACAACGTGCCCTTGATCGTCTTCTGATTCAGGGTGAGGTCGGCGCCCGACACGTGCACGGTCAGCTTCGCGGGGTCGGCGAGTCCGGTGATGACGACGGTGCCGCCCTTGCCGATGACGGCCGTCGCGTTCTGCACCACTTCTTCGTCGACCGTGCCCACCAGGATGAGGGCCTGGTCGGCGCCCTGCCCCCAGGTCAGTTCGTTGACCTTCGCGGCGGCCTCGGCGGCGTCGGCGAACGCGTGGGTGGCACCGAACTTCAGCGCCGCCTCCCGCTTCATCGCCACCGGGTCGACGGCCACCACGTACTTGGCGCCCGCGGTCACCGCGCCCTGTACGGCATTGATGCCGAGTCCGCCGATGCCGTAGATGACGACGGTGTCGCCCGCCCGCACACCGCCCGCGTAGACGGACGTGCCCCAGCCGGACGGCACACCGCAGCCGACGAGGACGGCGGTTTCCAGCGGCAGCCAGTCGTCGACCTTCACGACGGAGTGCTGCGAGATGGTGGCCCGCTCCGCGAACGTGCCGAGCATGCACATGGCACCGAAATCCTGCTTGCCCGAGTGGAAGCGGAACGAACCGTCCGGCATCGAGCCTTCGAGGATGGTCGCGCCCATGTCACACAGGTTCTGGCGTCCGGTGGCGCAGTAGCGACACGTGCCGCAGTTCGGGATGAAGCTGCAGACCACGTGGTCGCCGGGCTTCACCTTGGTGACACCGGGGCCGACTTCCTCGATGATGCCCGAACCCTCGTGCCCGCCGACGATGGGGAACCGCGGCGGCAGATCGCCGTCGGTGAGGTGCAGGTCCGAGTGGCACAGACCTGCCGCGACGTACTTGATGAGCACTTCGCCGGGACCCGGACCGTCCAGCTCGAGTTCGATGATCTCGAACGGCTTGTGCGTCTCGAACAGAACCGCTGCTTTGGTCTTCATGTCTTCTCTCCTCGTTGAGTGACGGTCAGAGTGCGATGTTGACGGCTTTGGTCTGGGTGTAGAGATCGATGGCGGTGGCCCCGAGCTCACGTCCCCACCCGGACTGCTTGTATCCGCCGAACGGCATGGCGGTGTCGAACCCGTTGTACTGGTTGATCCACACCGAACCGGTCTTGAGCTGACGGGCCGTGAGGTGCGCCTTGGACAGGTCCTTGGTCCAGATTCCGGCGGCGAGGCCGTAGATGCTGCTGTTCGCGGCCTTCGCGACCCCCTCCTCGGCGTTGAACGGGAGCGCCGCGACGACGGGGCCGAAGATCTCCTCCTCGACGATGCTGAACTCGGGCTTCACGTCCACGAACACCGTCGGCTCGACGTAGAAGCCGGTGTCGCCCCAGCGCTTTCCGCCGGTGAGGGCGCGGGCGCCGTCGGCGAGTCCGGCGGCCAGGTAGCCGGTGACCTTGTCGAACTGCTCCTGCGACACCAGCGGTCCGAGCTGGGTGGTGGGGTCGAGTCCGGGGCCGATCTTCACCTGGCTCGCGGCTTCGGCAACGGCGGCGGTGAAGTCGTCGAAAATGCTGTCCTCGACGAACATCCGGGTGCCGGCGACGCAGCACTGGCCGTGGTTGAACAGCCAGGCGTTGAGGGATCCGGTGACGGCGGCGTCGAAGTCCGCGTCCGCGAACACGACGTTGGCGCTCTTGCCGCCGAGTTCGAGCGAGACCTTCTTCAGGTTGCCGCGGGCGGCGTCGACGATCTTCTTGCCGACCTCGGTGGAACCGGTGAACGCGATCTTGTCGACGTCGTCGTGCGCCGACAGCGCAGCGCCCGCGTCTCCGTAGCCGGTGACGATGTTGACGACGCCGGGCGGGAACCCTGCCTCCTCGAACACCTCGCCGAGCAGGATCGCGGTGAGCGGCGTCTGCTCCGCGGGCTTGAGGATCACCGTGTTGCCGGCGGCGAGCGCGGGGGCGAGCTTGAACGCGGCCATGAGCAGCGGGAAGTTCCAGGGCACGATCAGTCCGCAGACTCCGACGGGTTCACGCAGCGTGTACGCGTGGAACTGGCCGCCGGGGACGAACGGCATGCTCACGTTGACCGTGCTGCCCTCGATCTTGGTGGCCCAGCCCGCGAAGTAGCGGAAGATGTCGGCCGACCACGCGACGTCGACAGCCGATGCGATACCCGCCGACTTGCCGTTGTCCAGCGCCTCGAGCTGACCGAATTCGTCGGCACGCTCGGAGAGGATGTCGCCGACGCGCCAGATCAGGCGTTCGCGCTCGTTGGGCTTCATGGTGGACCACGGGCCCTCGTCGAATGCGGTGCGTGCGGCCCGGACTGCGCGGTCGACGTCCTCGGCGCCGCCGCGTGCGACGGTGGTCAGCACCTGCCCGTTGGCGGGGTCGATCGTCTCGAACGTCTCGCCGCTCGCCGATTCCACCCACTGCCCTCCGACGAGGAATCGCTTGGTGCCGGACAGAAAGTTCCGTACCGACGGCAAGAGTTCGGCCTGGCTGGGTTCGATCGTCGCTGTCATCAAAACCTCCGAAGTTGCGAATGTGACGTGGCTCATAGTGCACTGGTTGCCATATCACTAACTGTCCTGACTTCGGACACCTCCGGACGGTCACGCTTCGGTGGATGAAACTGCTGCTAGACGGTGATTTCGAGGGCTCGCATCCGGACATACAGCGTGCTTCGGCTGATGCCCAGCGCGGCCGCGGCATGCACCTTGTTGCCGCCACATTCCTGCAGTGCGTCGACGATGGCCTGGCGTTCGGCGCGTTCACGGCCGGCCAGCCGGGACACCCGCGTCGGGGTCCGATACAGGTCGGGCAGATCCGCGACGGTGATGTGCGCGCTGGTGCGTCTCCCCGCCGCGGCCTGCAGCACGACGGACAGTTCCGCAAGATTGCCCGGCCAGTCGCGGGCGATCAGAGCGTCGAGCGCGCTCGCGGTGAGCCGCAGTCCTGGTTCGACGGAATCGAGGACCGCCTGCGCGAGGTCTGCGAACTCACGGGTGCGTTGCCGCAGCGGTGGCAGCACCACCTGCCCGGCGCACCGGCCGACCAGACCTGCCGCACCCGGCGACAGGTCGCCGAGGGGTGAACTCGTCATCACGATCCGCGGCCCCGAATCCGCCGCCAGCAGTTTCACGACCAGGGGCAGCATCGATTCGGGCAGCAGTTGCACCTCTTCGATCGCCAGGACCGCGGCGGGCCCCCAAGCCAGCGCGCGAAGACGGTCGATCCAAGCCTCGGCGCCGTCGAGCGCGATCGCGGCCGCGTCCATACATACGAGCGACCGGTCGCCCGCCAGATCCCGGACCGCGGTGGTCCTGCCGGTTCCCGGTTCGCCGCTGATCACCACCGGATCCCGGGTCTCGCGCAGCCGCGACAACTCCGACCTGCTGCGTTCCACAACGGAACTCGACGGCGACTTGCCGCGCCGGATCGGGGTGCTGATGCGGCGGTCCGGGCGGACGACGAACACCGCCCCGCCGTCGGTGCCTGCCACGTAGTCGGCCCGGACCAACGCCGGTTCGCCCGAGGACAATTCGATCCGCACCGTCTTCGACTGGTCCGGTCGCAGGTCCGCGGCGAGGCCCCTCAGCGTCGCATGGTCGGACACCTGCAGGAGGTCGAGCGCGACCCGGTTGCTGAGCAGGATGTCCTCACCGATCGCGGTGACCGCCATCTGATTCTGCGGCGACACCCGCTGGAACGCGTCCACGAGCCGCTGCTGCGACACCCTGGACCCCTCGAGGAGGCGTCGTTCGATGTCGCCCGCCGTGCGGGCGAGGAACGGGGCGAACAGCGGGTTGGCCCGGGACGCGACGCCCGTCATGTCGAGGATGCCCTCCACGCGGCGCGTCACCGGGTGGACGATCGGGTGGCCGTAGCAGCTGAGGTCCTTGAACCGCTCGAGGTAGTGCTCCTCGCCGTGGATCACGACACCGCGCCGCACCTCCAGCGGCGTCCCCAGCGCGGTGGTCCCGACGCAGTCCTCGCCGAACCTCGACCCCAGGACCGCACCGGCGTCGTCGATCATGCGCTCGAGTCTGCGGCCGTCGAAGAGCCGGGCGACGATGCGGCAGTCGCGGTCGGCGAGCAGCACGCAGAACCCGGTGCCCTGGAGTTGCTGTTCCATCTCGTCGAGCACGGGACGGGCGGCCTGCAGGAGCCGGCTGGACTTGTCCACGTCGGGGCAGGGATCACCGTCCGGCGTCGAACTCGGTTCCAGCCCGTTGAGCGCCGAACGCTTCCACGACAACGCGATCTCCGGCCGCATCGCCGCGTGCCCGGTCATGCTGCCAAACTCCAACCTCGACTCCTCGCCGCGCTCGGTTCGGTCGTGCACCGGTTGCACGACACACACCCGAACGTACCCACACAGTGTGACCCACGCCATAGTGCCCCTGGGTCGCGCCGAGCAACTGTCCGGATTCTGGACAGTGCCGACTTCGCTCAGTCGAAAAGCCCCCGCACGAACGGGATGGTGTCGGCCTGCGAATCGATGAGCGTGCCGCTGTGGTCGGTGGGATACGTCCTGAACGTGACCGGCTCCCCGTTGGCGGTGAGCGCGGCCACCAGCGAGAACGCCGAGGGCGCGGGAACGTCGATGTCGGTGAGGCCCTGCCCGATGAACAGGGGACGGTCGTAACCGCTCGTCGGGACGCCCATGTAGTCCACCAACAGTCCGTGGAAATTCGGGATCTGATTCAGTGGCCTGCTGAACAGGTCACCGACCACCACGCCTTCCGCAGCATCGTGAAGTTCGTTGACGCACAGCTGTTCCGCCGCGTTCACGTACTGGGCGCCCAGCGGTGTGAGGTACGAGTCGAGGTCGATCTCGGGGTGCGCCGACCGCAGTCCCGCGAGGATGTAGAACAGGTACGACGTGAGTCCGGCGGGAATCGCTGTGGGCGGCACGCCCGGGCCGAGCGGCAGCAGGGTCAGCTCGATGTTGGCGGGGACCCCCGTTCCCACCGCCCCGCGGTAGTCGAGTGAGTCGCCGCCGTACTCGGTGGCGTAGCGGGCGGTGGTGATCGCGGCGCCGCCACCCTGCGACTGCCCGACCACGACCCACTTGTTCGACAGCGACTCGTCGACGCTGCGGGCGGCCTTCACGGAATCGACGACGCTGTGCGCCTCGACCTTTCCGTCGAGATACGGCATCACACCGGGTGTGCCGAGGCCGACGTAATCGGTGGAGACGACGGCGTAGCCCTGCTCGAGCCAGCGCCCGAGGTACGGGTAGTCGCGCTCGGGGAGGGCAGGCCCGACGAGCGAGGGTGCGCAGTCGTCCGCGAGACCGGACGTGCCGTGCGCCCACGCGACCACCGGCCATCCCCCGTCGGGTGCCTCCCCCGGCGGCACGTACACGGCGCCGCTGCTGAGTGCGGGGCCCCCGTCGGATCCGATCGACCAGTAGGTGATTCGCAGTGCGTCGGCGGTGCCGGGAATCCAGAGGTCCGTGGGCAGCGACCCGACCTCGACGACGCTGCCCGGCGAGCGGTCGGCGTCGTCGGCGAACGCGGCCGGGGCGGCGAGGCAGGTGCCGCCCACCGTCAGGGAGGCGATCGCGACGCTTGCCGCGGCTCGCGCCATCCGTACCGAGTGTGTCTTCACCGCTTCAACATAGAGCGTCCCCCGCACGTGAGTGGCAAAGTGCACCGGAGCACACATTGCCGCTCACGTGTGCCTACGTCCGGGACGCGAGATCCCGGCCCCGGGTCTCCGGGATCGTGACCAGTGCGGCGATCGAGACGGCGATCAGCGCAAGCGCGTACCACTCGAACAGCTCCGGCGTACCGCGGTCGGCGAAGAACGTCTGGACGTACGCCGCCGTCCCGCCGAACGCGGCCACGCCGATCGAGTACGGCACTCCGACACCGGCGGCACGCAACCCGGTGGGGAACAGTTCGGCCATCATCGCGGGCATGACCGACAGGATCGCGCCCATCACGAACAGGGCGATCGCCATCGCGGCGAACAGGGTGACCGCACTGTGCCCGATCAGGGCGTTGAGCGGAAACAGCAGGGCCGCGATACCGATGTTCCCGATGTACAGCACCGGCTTGCGTCCGATCCGGTCCGACAGGGCTCCCCAGAAAGGCAGTGACGCAATCAGTACGAGGTTCGCGCCGACTCCCGCCCACAGCGCACCGGACGGGTCGATGCCCCGGACTGCGATCGCGTACGCCGGCGCCGACACGGCCCACACGTAGTAGACGACGGTGCCACCGACCGTGAAGAACAGGATCTGGAACACCTGCCGACGGTGCGCCAGGAACAGCTGCCACATCGACTGTTTCACCGTCTCGTCACCTGACTCCTCGTAGACCTCGGTCTCGCTCATCCGCGACCGCATCCACAGCACGAACAGCCCGAGCACGCCACCCAGCAGGAACGGCACCCGCCAGCCCCAGTCGGCCATCTGCTCCGCACTCAGCGTCGTCGTGAGCAGTGCCCCGAGAAGCGTGCCGACGACGACACCGGTGGTGTTGGAGATGTAGATGAGGCTCGACCACAGTCCGCGCCGCGCGCTCGGCGCGAATTCGACGATGTAGGTCTGCGCGGACGGCAACTCACCGCCGTGCGCGACACCCTGCGCGAGACGCGCCACGACGAGGACCACCGCCGCGGCGACGCCGATCGTCTGATGGGTCGGTGTCAGACCGATGACGAGACTGCCGACGGCCGCCAGCCCGACGGCGAGCGTCATCGACAGTTTGCGTCCCCGCCGGTCCGAGAGCCAGCCGAACAGCAGACCGCCGAACGGCCTGGCGACGAATCCGACGGCGAAGACTCCGAACGACGCGAGGAGGTCGGAGACCGCGGAGCCGGTGTGGAAGAACTGCGGGGCGAAGAACGCGGCGAACGTCGCGTAGACGGTCCAGTCGAAGTACTCGATCCCGTTGCCCGTGCCCACGCCGACGATCGCGCGGGCCTTCTCCCAGCGCTCGGATCTCGGCCGGACGGCGGTCACGGCCCCGGTCTCGGTGGCGATCTCGGTCATCGTGCCTCACTTCCCGCCGCTGCTGCGGCTGTGTCGAGACGGGCCTTGTCCAGCCTGCGAACAGCCAGTCCGGCGTAGATGGTGGCGGCGTCGGCGAGCACCGCGTCGTCGAATTGAGCTCGGGGCGAATGGTTCATGGGGGCGGCTGCAGGATCGGTGCCCGGCATGCACGCACCCAGTCCGATGAAGGCGCCGGGTACTTCCTGCAGCACGTAGGAGAAGTCCTCGGACCCCGCCATCGGATGCGTGACCGTCTCGTACCGGTCCTCGCCCATGAGGTCGCTGACCACCTCGGCACCGAACGCGACCTCGTTGCCGTCGTTGACGGTCATCGGGAACTCGGGATCCACCGCGACATCGACGTCGACACGTTGCGCGGACGCCACCCCCTCGAGCACCCGTCGCAGCGCCGCCGGCACTTTCTCGTACGTGGCGGGCGAATAGCACCGGACGGTCGCCTCGAACCGCGCCTGGTCGGGGATGATGTTGTGCCGCGAACCGGCCTGCACGTTCGCGACCGTGACGACGACCGGGTCGAAGACGTCGAATGTCCGGGTCACCATGGTCTGCAGCGACGTGATCATCTCCGCCATCGCGGTGATCGGATCGCGCGCGGTCGACGGCGACGAACCGTGCCCGCCCGCCCCGCGCACCGTGACCGTCAGCTTGTACGACGCCGCGAGCAGCGTGCCCGCCTTCGAGAAGAACCGCCCCTTCGGCTTCTGGCAGGAGAAGACGTGCATGCCGTAGGCGGTGTCGGCGCGGCGGCCCGAGGCGTCGAGGACGCCCTCCTCGACCATCACCTTGGCACCGTCCCACCCTTCCTCCCCGGGCTGGAACATCAGGACGACGTCACCCGCGAGGTGGTCTCGATGGCGGCTGAGCAGTTGCGCGGCACCGACCAGTGCGGCGGTGTGCAGGTCGTGCCCGCATCCGTGCATCGCGCCGTTTTGTGCTGCGAAGTCGAGGCCGGTCTGTTCGGTGACCGGGAGTCCGTCCATGTCGGCGCGCAGCAGCACCGTGTGCGCGGCGCCGACGGAACCCCTGCCGCCCCGACCGCCCCGGAGCACCGCGGTCACGGACGTCGTGCGGGTTCCCGTCGAGATCTCGAGCGGGAGGCCGTCCAACGCCTCGAGGACACGTTCCTGCGTTCGCGGCAGGTCCAGCCCAACCTCCGGTTCGCGGTGCAGTACGCGACGCAGCTGCACGAGGTCGCCTTGTAGCGCGCGGGCGTCGTCCAAGAGATCCATTGCTCTCCCTTATGTCGGTGGTCACGTTTTCGACCGAATGCGTCGGTGGTCATATGCTGTGATCCGCGACACGACGGACCCCCGGAAACGTCGAAAACGATCATTTGCACCGACTCAGGAAGTGTTCTATGAGTGAATTGCTGACCGAATCCGAACTTTCGCTCATTCACGCGTTGCAGATCCGTCCGCGGGCGACGTGGGCAGAGCTGGCCCCGATCCTGCGGACGACGTCCGCGACCCTCGCGAGGCGATGGGAATCGATCACCGAGCGCGGACTGGCCTGGATCACCGCGTACCCCGCGCCGATGACGGGTGCCGGTGCGTTCACGGCCATGATCGAGGTGACGTGTGACCTCACCGGCACGAAACCGCTGGTCGAGGCCCTCACCCGGGACCCACGCGTGGCGTCGATCGAACACGCGGCGCGTGGCCGGGACCTCATCCTGACCGTGCAGACGGGATCACTGCACGAATTGTCGGACCTCGTCCTGGAGGAGTTGCCCGGCCACCCGAGTGTCCGTTCGACCCGGACCCACACCTGCACCGCACTCCATGCGGAGGGCAGCCGCTGGCGCCTCGATTCCCTGGACACCGCCCAGTCGGCGGCGATCGCCGCGCTCGAAAACACGCCTCCGCAGTCCGGGTCGGCGCGGCCGGAGAGTCTGACGGACGAAGTGGCGCGTGCGCTCGTCCGTGAACTCACCCGGAACGGCCGGGCCTCGGCGCGGGAGATCGCCACGGTCATCGACCGGCCCGCGTCCTCGGTTCGCCGGCAACTCGCGGGACTGCTGCGCTCCCGCTCGGTGGTGCTGCGGTGCGACGTCGCCCAGGACGCGACGCGGTGGCCGATCACGGTGACGTGGTGGTGCCGCCTGCCCGTCCGCGCGCACCGGGAGGTCGTGGAGATCGTCAACACCCGCCCCGAACTGAGGTTGTGCATGTCGCTGACCCGCGAACTTTCTCGTCAGCATGTGGGTGTCGTCGCTGCCCGACCTGCTGCGCGTGCAGGAATGGCTGGAGAGCCGCGCACCCAGCCTGGAGATCGTCGATTCGTCGGTGACACTCCGCTCCCGGAAGCGGATGGGGTGGGAACTCGACACCCACGGCCGCGCGACCGGTTTCGTCACGGCGCACGGCGGCTGACCGCTACGGTCGAACTCGCCATCATCGGACCGGCTGGAGCAGGTGATCACCGTGACCTCTACCGCAAAATCGTCGACTACCGGCGAGCGTGCCAACTTGCTGGAGTCGTTGGCGAAACACCGCTACCTGCTCCGCTACACCGTCCGCGACCTCACCGACGAACAGGCAGCGCAGCGCACGACGGCGAGCGTGCTGTGCCTCGGCGGACTCGTCAAGCACGTGTCGGACGTCGAACGGGTGTGGGCGGATTTCATCGTGCGCGGCGCAGACGCGGTGCGGGGCGGTCCCGCGGACGGCACCAGAACCGACAACCGCGAGAAGGAATTCACGCTCCGCGGCGACGAGACGCTGGCCGACGTCCTCGACCGGTACGCGAAGGTCGCACACCGGACCGACGAGATCGTGGCGTCACTGCCCGACCTCGACGTTTCGCATCCGCTGCCGCAGGCGCCGTGGTTCGAACCGGGTTCGCGCTGGTCGGCGCGCCGGGTGTTGCTCCACATCATCGGGGAGACCGCCCAGCACGCCGGTCACGCCGACATCATCCGGGAGGCCCTCGACGGCGCGAAGACGATGGGCTGAGTGGCGTTGATCCACACATGACGGTCCCGGATCACCACACCCGTATCGCCGAGGAGCGAGCCGACGCCGAGCGCCGCATAGCGTCGCTGACCGGGCGTTTCACCGCGATCGTGGAGGGATCCGAATTCACCACCGACGACGACGAACACGACCCCGAAGGCTCGACCATCGCCTTCGAGCGGGCCCAGGTGTCGGCGCTGCTGGCCGATGCGAAACGCGAGGTCGAGGACCTGACGGCGGCGCAACAGCGACTCGACGGCGGCACGTACGGTCTGTGCATCCGGTGCGGCCGGCCGATCTCCGAGGTCCGGCTCGATGCGCTCCCCGCCGCGCAGACGTGTATCGACTGCGCCGGCTAGTGCAGGAGGGCTCCCCACTCCCGCGTGGCCACCTCGCGTGCCCGTCGATGGTCGTCAACTTCGGGTCGGACACCGTCTGCGAGGTCGGCGAGTGCTTCCGCCAGATCCCCGACGTCGACCTGGTGTCGCATGGAGGAATCGAGTAGTTCGTCGAAGGCCTGGTCCGCGCTGTACGAGCTTCCGCGCGCGGTGGTCAGGAACTGGATTGCAGAGTCCAATGCGGACAGATGCCGTGTCGCGCGGGTGTCGCGGTGAGCTTCGATCGTCAATATTCCGCCTCTGAGGTGTCGCCACTGGGCGTTGCCGGTCACTTGTTAGCCACATCACATCACGAACCGGACTCCCGTGTCGCCGAATCGAGACCGTGTCCGAAAGTTGTTTCTCGGCAGCAGGATACGAAATCCGGCAAGATACTTGTAACTGTGGTTACTACTCCGGGGTTCTACCCGGGAGTAGGTAGCGGGCGGGGGACAGATTTCTGAATGGCTCCAGAGTGACGTGCGGATCGTCATCGTCGGGGCGTCGCTCGCGGGGCTGCGCGCCGCGGAGGCACTGCGGGGGCTGGGCTTCGACGGGTCGCTGACCCTGATCGGCGACGAACCGTACGAGCCGTACGACAGGCCTCCGCTGTCGAAGGCCGTGCTTCTCGGAGTCATCCCACCCGACCACGCGGCCCTGCCGTTCCGTCCGGACCTCGACGCGAAGTGGCGGCTCGGCGTGCGGGCCACCACCCTCGACCTGGAGACCAACCAGGTGATGCTGGGCGACGGCGCCACCGTCGAGTTCGACAAGGTGCTGATCGCCACCGGCGTCCGGGCCAGGCCCTGGGCGAATTCGGCGGAGGCGACACTCGACGGCGTCTTCACTCTCCGGACCTGCGACGACTCCCGGGCGATCGACGAGCGACTGTCCGCCGGACCGCGTCACGTCCTGGTGATCGGCGCCGGGTTCACCGGTTCGGAGATCGCGTCGGTGTGCCGCGAGCGCGGGTTGTCCGTCACGGTCACCGAGCGTTGTCCGGCGCCGCTGGTCGGTGCGCTCGGCGGGGTGGTGGCGGCGATCGCGGCCGACATGCAGAGCGACCACGGCGTGGACCTGCGCACCGGGGTGACGGTGACCGGGCTCGAAGGGGACGGCAACGGGCGGCTGTCCCGCGCGCACCTCTCCGACGGGACCGCACTCGACGTCGAGGTCGCCATCGTCGCCCAGGGCAGCATTCGCAACACCGATTCGCTGGCCGGATCCGGTCTGGCCGCCGGACCGCGCGGAGTGAGCGGTGACGTTGCACGGCAACCGCATCCGCTCTACGACTACCAGCTGCTGGCGTTGGAACACTGGGGCAACGCCATCGGCCAGGCCGAGGTGGCGGCCCACAACATGATGCACGACGGTCTCCGGCGTCGCCCGCACCTCGAGATTCCGGCGTTCTGGTCCAGCCAGTTCGGCGTCAACATCAAATCCGTCGGCATCCCCACCTACTCCGATCAGGTGGTGATCACGCAGGGTTCCGTCGCGGACCGGCGGTTCGTGGGGGCGTACGGCTTCCGGGGTCGCGTCACGGCTGCTGTGGCATTCAACCAGGGCAAGTGGCTCGACTTCTACCGGGGACTGATCGAGTCCGCCGCAGCATTCCCCCGGGAATTCGACGTCATGGACCGGACCGAGCCGTTCGAGGTGCGCACGTCCGAGCTGCCCGACCCGGCGGTGCTCAGCCACGGGCCCACCGTCGCGGTGACCGGTCACCTGCCCACCGAACGCCGCGTCGAGTTCGTCTCGCTACCGAAGTAACAGGGAGAGTGTCCATGTCGCGTGCGCAGCTGTTCCAGCGGATCACCGACCAGTCCAGCAGGCCCTCGATCCGCCCGAGCACGATCGGTTACGCCGACTGACGACGCGGCAGTTCGGTCCACCGCACAGCCCCGACCGAATCGACTCCATGCGTGGCGAACTCGCGAACCTCGTGACGGATCTCGTCGACGGCCTCGACGGCAAGGAGCGCATTGACATCGAAATCGACGGCGTCACCGTTCCTAAGGGGTCGCCTCTCGTGCTCGCGTTGGCGTCGGCCAATCGTGATCCCGAACGCTTCGACGACGCCGACAAGTTCGTCCCCGACCGCGCGGACACCAGCACGTGGGTTTGGGTAGCGGAATCCACAGTTGCTTCGGCGCACCGCTCGCCCGCCTCGAAGGGCAGATGGCGCTGACCGAACTCATCCGCCGCCTCCCGAATCCGCGGCTCGTCGAGGACCCACCGCCGTACCGCCCCAACCCGGTGCTGCGAGGTCCGCGGCACCTGTTGGTGGACTGTGGGTGACGGGGTTCAGCCACTGTCGACCCCGACCTGCCCCCGCGCATGCTCGATCAGCTCTCCGGGGTGATGTCGGTGATTTATCCGGGGTCTTCGTGAGGGGTCGATGTGTGGTGGCGGGATCCATTCGGTTCGGCCCGCGTGGGTGGAATGCTCGGGCGCGGATCTCGTCGTCCACCCGGCCGTTCCATCGTTGACCTGGGCATGGCACGCGTCGCACACGAGGGTCAGGCCCCCGATGTCGGTGTGTCCGCCCTTGTGCCAGTCCGTGACATGGTGCACCGCACACAGACTCGCCGGCGCCGCGCACCCCGGCCGGGTGCATCCCCCGTCCGCCGCGATCAGTGCGAGCCGCTGATCTGCACTGGCCAGGCGCCGACGACGACCCAGATGCAAAGGTCGACCCGTATGGTCGAACAACACCAGCACCGGATGCGCATCCTCGGCCAGGGCCAATGCGTCCTCGATCGGAAGCAACCCACCTGTGGCGGTCGTGGCGAGACCACCGGCCGCCTTCTCCACTTGCTCGAGCGTCATGGTGACGATCACCGTGGTCGGGAGACCCCGGTGCCGGCCCAGTACACCCGACTCGAGGAGCGTACGGAACACCGCACTGAACGCGTCGTGGTTGCGCTGCACGGCGGTGCGGGTATCGCGTGCGGCCGCCGCCGCCAACACCTCTCGATCGATCGACGGATTCTCTCCATCACCGGTCGGTGAGTCGGGATCGTCCGGATTATTCATTCCGGGCCGCGCCCACTTGGCGAGGATCGGGTCGAGCAACGCCCGCGCCACGGGGTCGAGTTCGCCGGAAATCCGCGACATCAACTCGGTGTCCTGCCGCCCGATCGAAATTCCTCGCCGGCGTTTGCGGTCGCGGTCGTCGCCGAGGTTCCCGTCCGGATTCAGATATGCCAGCAACCGGTGCCCCGCCTGCTCCACATCCTCCGGGGTGCCCTCGCGGGCCAGGTGGGCCAGCACCGCCTCCGCGTGGGCCACTGCGTCGTTGCCGACGGCGTGGGGGATCTTGCGCATCACCTTCGCGACCGCGCGCACATGATCCACGCCGATGTCGCCGTCGCACTGTGCCGCAGCGGTTTCCGGCAGCGCCGGTGGCATCGGATCGCCGGACAGCGTATGCCACACTCCCAGCTCACGCGCCGCGGTGACGCGGGCGGACGCGTCGGCACCGGAGATTCGGAGAACCTCGATCAACATCTTCTTCGGTGAGTTGTAGCCCAGACTCGCCGGGAGCGATCGTTCGACGCTCTCCACCACCAATCGGTGCGAGACGGCCTCGGCACGGCGAAGAGACTGCTCCATCGCGCGCATCACGTCGACGATTTCACCGTCCGGCAAGTCCCTCAGCCCGGAATCGAGGAGCCCGTCGACTGCGGCAGTGAGCATCGACAGATGCTCCGCCACCCGGCTGTTCGCCGACCCCCCAGTCGAACTAATGTACTGCTTATCTGCTTAAGTGGACCTATGCTGGTCAAGTGGATTTCGCAGCTGAGGGCCCGGTGGGTGGCGTGGACTACCCGCGTACGTATCAGGAGTTTCGGGAATGGTTTCCCGA
>SEEV01000045.1 GCA_004211695.1 Rhodococcus sp. (in: high G+C Gram-positive bacteria) | reverse complement strand
CCCCCGCCACACCCTCCGCCACCGCCGCAGGAGTTGTCGGTGACCGCCCACGACCGCAGGACGGTCCCTCCGGGGAGATGAGTTCTGCGCCCCGCAGCAGCGTCAACGAGGCGGCGATGGCCCGATCGTCGCTGGTCAGCATCCCGGCCTGCACCGGATCGAGGCGAACACGCCCGGTCGCGGCCGGCCCGTTGCCGCGGGACCGGAGGAACACGGCCAGGCCCACCGCGAGCACGGCGATGGTGACCATGTAGCGGATTCGTCGCGGGGTGGGCTGTGGGTGGCATCGCCTAGCATCGTCGGCATGACGTCGCCGCGTGCTGCACTGTCGTTTGCCGAACTGCTCGATGCCGTCGCCGAATCGCAGACGGCGGTCGAGACGACGCTGGAGGGGGTGACCGACGATCAGGCGCGGGAGCCGTCGCTGCTGCCGGGGTGGAGCCGGGGGCACGTGATCACGCACCTCGCGAGAAATGCGGATGCGCTCCATCGGTTCGCCCTCGGGGTGATCACCGGTGAGGCGGCGTCCGAGATGTATCCGGGTGGTCCGGCGGCGCGGGCCGCGGCGATCGAAGAAGGTGCCGGACGTCCGGCGGAACTATTGGTGGCCGATTTCCGCTTCGCGGGACGGCGGGTGATCGAGTCGCTGAGCCGGATCACCGAGGACCTGTACGAGACGCCGGTGAACTGGCGTAGGCGGGTGCCGGCGCGTCAGGTGCCGGTTCTGCGGTGGCGTGAGCTCGAGATCCACCACGTCGACCTGGGCCTGGACCGCACGGCAGCCGATTGGCCGGGAACCTTCGTGGAGCACACGCTGGAGTCGGAGCTGCCCGCGCTGGCGGCGCAGCATCCGGACGTCACGGTGCCGGAACTGCCGCGCACCGAACTGCTGGCCTGGCTGATCGGGCGTCCCACGCGGGACGGCTTGCCGCCGGTTCCCGCGTGGCCGTTCTGACCGTCAGGCGTACTCGACCGTCTCGAACGAGTCGGCGTCGTCGAGCGCGTCCCAGATGATCGCGTAGCGCTTGTGGGTCATCTCGTCGGCGTCGACGAGCAGGGCGTCGAACAGGCTCTTCGGGTTCTCCTGCCACGTCTGCACGAGGGACGCGACCGCCTGGGGGGTGAACAGACCGGACCGTGCCGCCGCCTCGATCCACTCGTCGAAGTCGCCGTCGTGGATCCGCTCGACTGCTTCGCGATCGACCTCGCCGTCACCGAGATCGAGAGTGAACATCGTTGCGAAGACGTCGCCGTCGACTGCGACGACGGTGTCGCTGTGCATACGCTGGTCGGTGTTCATCGTGGGGATACCTCCTGGGAGTCAGCTGCGAGAACCTGACTCACGTTTGCGACCTCTGCTGATGAGAAGAACTGTAGGGCGACTAATTGTGAGCAGCTTAAAGCCTTTCTGTGAGATCAATCTGTGATCTATCTCACGCAGGTTTCTTCGCTGTCAGCGCACCCGCAGCACGATTTCTGTGGGGTGCGCATCGCGGGGCGTCTCCACGGCGTTGAGCACGGCTTTCGCGACGGTCGACGGCTGCAGATACTTCTCCGGCCGGTACTCGTCGCCCTCGCCGGCCACGATCGCGCGCTGCATATCGGTGTCGATCCGCCCGGGGTGAATTGACGTGACGCGTAGTAACGGCTCCTCGAGCCGCAGTGCGTCCCCGAACGCCCGGAGGGCGAACTTGCTCGCCGCATACGACGCCCAGCCGGCGTTCGCGCGGATCCCCGCGCCCGAGTTGATCAGGACGACGTGGCCGCCGGCGGCGCGCAGGGCAGGCAGCAGCAGTCGGGTCAGTTCGGCCACCGCGATCACGTTCGCCTCGAGCGTGTGCCGCCACTGTGCGACGGTCGACTCGCCGACGGTCGCGAGGTCGGCGACACCCGCATTGTGGACGAGGACGTCGAGTCGGTCGATCGTGGCGCACGCCGCCGCCACCGCGTCGTAGTCGGTCAGGTCGACGGGCCACGGCGCGGCGGAGGGCAGCTCCGCGAGGATGCCGTCCAGCGAACCCGCCGACCGGGCGCCGAGCAAGAGGTCGTGGGTCGGTGCGAGTTCGCGGGCGACAGCGGCTCCGAGGCCACGGCTCGCGCCGGTGATCAGGGCTGTGGGCATGCTGTCGAGGCTAGCGCCCTGTGAGTACTTGTTAACCGCGGGCGGTTAATAAGTACTCACGGGCCGAAGGCATACCAGTGGTGCCAGGACAGGTCGCGGATGGCGACGACGGGCCCGTCGGGGCGCCGCTCGACGTACTGCGGATACTTCGCGGCGAGAACGTCGATGGCGGTGGTGCCCTCGGCGGAGCCGGGTTCGAGGATCTCGGCCCGGCCGTCGACGCGCACCCACCACAGGTGGTCCCAGTTCTCGTCGTAGTGATCCACGAGCAGTGTGACGGCGGGGTTGGCGGAGATGTTCCTCAGGCGGCGTAATGCCGTGGTGCGCTTCGGTTTGTGGTCGACGCAGGAGTAGATCGTGTCGGTGTCGAGCGCGAAGACGAGGGGAACCAGGTGGGGCACGCCGTCCGGCCCGACGGTGGCGAGCCGCGCGACACGGGCGGCCGCGAATCGTGCGACGGCGTCCATCACGGTGCCATCAGGTAGTCGCCGCTCACGGGTTCGGGGAGCGCGGGAATGCCCAACGGGCGCTTGAAATATGCCCACGGGAACCACAGCGTCCCGACCTTCTGCCAGCCGTCGGACTCGAGTTTCTGGCGGCTCGCCAACGCCGATACGCGGGTGTGCTCCCACTGCTCCTCGGATTTGCGGACGGTGTGGAAGAGGGTGCCGAAGCCGACGGAGTGCCAGCCGTACGAGCCGGCGTGGTTGAGGATGCGCATCTCGTTGAACGCGGTGAGCGGGGTGAGTTGGCGGGTCCGGCCCTCCGGGTCTGCCTCGGGGGCGTCGCCGATCCGTTTGCCGAACCGTTGTTGCGCCGCTTGCCGCGACATCCCGAGGGCGGAGCCGATCGTGTCCCAGCTGTGCCCGGCGGACCGTGCGGCAGCGATGGCGGATACCAACAGTTCGTCGACCGACTCCCGGGCCTGCGAGGTGAGCCGGACGAGTGCCAGGTAGGCGGCCGGGTCGTGGTCGAGCGCCCGGTCGATCTCGGGGTCCGCCTGGGAGATGGCGTCCGACAGCAGCTGGGTGAGCGCGGCATCAGACATGTGTCAAGTATTTGTTGACAAGCAGGATCTTGTCAACAAAACGTTGACTAGTGGGCGACGAGGGTGATGCCGAGGGTGAGCATCAGCGCGGCGATCCCGGCGTCGAGCACGCGCCACGCGCCCGGACGGGCGAAGACGCGGTGCAGGAACTGGGCGCCGTATCCGAGCGCGAGGAACCAGACGACGCTGGCGGTGGCGGCGCCGGCACCGAACAGCCACCGTCCTGATTCGCCCTGGTTGTTGGCCACCGAACCGAGCATCAGCACCGTGTCGAGGTAGACGTGCGGGTTGAGCCAGGTGAGTGCGAGGCAGGTGAGCACCGACGTCGCGAGGGTCGCCGACCCGACTTCCTGCGTGGCATCGAGGGCGCCGGGACGGAGGGCGCGACGAGCCGCGAACACGGCGTAGCAGACGAGGAATGTCGCTCCGGCCCAGCGGATCACGGTGATGGCGGTCGGGGCGTGCGCGAGGACGGCCGCGATTCCGCTGATTCCGACGGCGATGAGCACCACGTCCGAGACCGCGCACAGCACGACCACCGGAAGGACGTGTCGGCGCACGATCCCCTGCCGCAGGACGAACGCGTTCTGCGCGCCGATCGCGACGATCAGCGACAGTCCGGTGCCGAAGCCGGCGGCCGCCGTGAGCAGGCCAGGGGTGAGGTGCATGAGAACCACGCTACGAACCGGGCGATCATCAAACCAGCTAATTATCCTTCATTGCCATTAGCATTGCTTCATATGGATCTGGACCTGGCTGCCCTGCGCACGTTCGCCGCCGTGATCGACGAGGGCACCTTCGACGCCGCCGCCCGCGTCCTGCACATCACGCCGTCCGCGGTGAGCCAGCGGATCAAGGCGCTCGAGCAGCAGGTGGGACGCGTCCTGGTGCAACGCGCCAAGCCGGTCCGGGCCACCGAGTCCGGGCACGTCGTGCTCACGCTCGCCCGCCAGATGGCGCATCTCGAGCGCGAGGCCATGTCGTCCCTCAATCCCGAGGAGGCGACGACGAGCACGCTGTCGCTGGTCGTCAACGCGGATTCACTGTCCACGTGGATGATTCCGGCTCTCGCCCGCCTGGCGCCGGAGTATCGGGCGCTGTTCGATCTGCATCGGGAAGACGAATTCCACTCGACCACCCTGCTGCGGGAGGGCACGGTGATGGCCGCGGTGACCTCTGTTCCGGAGGCGGTCCAGGGCTGCACCGTCGAGAAACTGGGGTCGATGCGGTACCGCGCGCTGTGCAGCCGGGACTTCGCCGACCGCTGGCTCCCCGACGGCCCCACGGCGGACGCCCTCGCGGCGGCCCCGATGCTCGACTTCGACCGCAAGGACGAACTGCAGTCCCGTTTCCTGCGCGGCTTCACGCGACGCCGACTGCAACCCCCGAGGCATTTCGTCCCCGGGTCTTCCGCGTTCTCCGACGCCGTCCGCCACGGACTGGGCTGGGGACTGTTGCCGGAGTTGCACACCGGCGACGACCACGGGCTCGTCGAACTCGACCCGGCCCGCCCCGTCGACGTCCCGCTGTACTGGCAGCGGTGGAAGCTGGATTCGCCCATTCTCGCGGCGCTTACCACCGCGGTCCGGGACGGGGCGCGCGAAGCGTTGCGGTGACGTCGGGGTGGGCGCAACACTGGAGTCATGGACGCCGACAGCCCGATGGACCCGGTGCAGGCCCTGCGCGAGACAGCGTTCTGGCTCGAGCGGTCGCGGGCGGAGACGCATCGCGTGAAAGCGTACCGGCGGGCGGCCGACGTGGTGGCGGAACTGTCGGAGGAGCAGCGGGACGTCCGTCGGCGCACCGACAGCTGGAAGGATCTGCCGGGCATCGGACCGAAGACGGCGACGGTGATCCGGGAGGCGCTCGACGGGGTGCCGGTGTATCTCACGGAACTGCGGGAGAACGCGGAGCCGATCGGTGGCGGTGCGCTGCGGCAGGCCCTCAAGGGTGATCTGCACACCCATTCGGACTGGTCCGACGGGGGCAGTCCCATCGACGAGATGATGCGCAGCGCGGCGGCCATCGGCCACGAATACTGCGCTCTGACAGATCATTCCCCGCGCCTGACGGTCGCGAACGGGCTGTCCGCGGAGCGTCTGCGGTCTCAGCTGGACGTGATCGCCGAGCTGAACGAGGAACTCGCGCCGTTCCGCATCCTCACCGGCATCGAGGTCGACATCCTCGACGACGGTTCGCTCGACCAGGATCCGGATCTGCTCGACGAACTCGACATCGTCGTCGCCAGCGTGCACTCCAAGCTGCGGGCCGAGCGCGGGGCGATGACCCGGCGGATGGTCAAGGCCGTCGAGAACCCGCTTGTCGACGTGCTGGGGCACTGCACCGGCCGCCTCGTCGAGGGAGGACGCGGGACCCGGCCGGAGTCGACGTTCGACGCGGAGAAGGTGTTCACCGCCTGCCGCGACAACGGCACCGCCGTGGAGATCAACAGCCGCCCCGAGCGCCGCGACCCGCCGAGCCGCCTCATCGATCTGGCCATGGACCTGGGGTGCCTGTTCTCGATCGACACCGACGCGCACGCCCCCGGGCAACTCGCCTGGCAGGGGTACGGGTGTGAGCGGGCGATGCGGTGCGGGGTCGAGGCCGACCGCGTCGTGAACACCTGGTCCGCCGACGACCTGCTCGAATGGGCAAAATGATGCTCGTGCGTGGTTGACGAGTGCAGGGGCTCGTCAACCACGCACGGGCCGAAGGCCTACCGTCAGCATTCCGCTCCCCGCCCCCGCGATTTCCCCTGCTGCAGGAGCCAATTCGGCCCGGGCCCGTTCCAGCAGGTCGTGGTCCCCGACAGCGGACGCCGCATGCGCGATCAGGCACCACAGCGCCTCGACGAGGAGATCGCGTGGCGGATCGGGTGCCTGCCGCAGGGCAACCGCCGCCTCGTCCGTGCGGCCGTTCGCCAGCAGGAGGTGGGGCCGCGCCCAGGGTTCGTACGGTCCCCAATCGGTGTCGGCGTCGAACGTTGCCGGCCGGTCCCGTGACACCCGCAGGCACAGCAGCGCGAGCGGGAGGATTCCGCGTTCGAGACCGGGCATCCCGCTTCCGGCGAGGAGCCTTGCTGCGTTGCGATAGCCGGCCTCGGCGTCCGCGTCGGACGCACCCGTCGCCGCGGCGCGCATCGCCCGGTACCACGTGGTGAACACGGTCACCAGTGGGCGCTCGTGCCGTGCGGCCAGCGCATCCGCTTCGGCAGCGTGCTCGTCGGCGCCGGTGAAGTCTCCGAGCGCGCCGAGCGCCTGGAGACGCACGAGATGCCCGAGCACCTCGTAGTTCACGAACCCGTGCCGAGCCGACAGCGTGATCAGTTCCCGGCCGATCGCGTCCCGCTCGGGCGCGAGGCCCGAACGGTAGAAGGTGTGCATGAAGACGCCGTTCAGCGCGGACGCGAGCAGCGCCGGGTCGTCGAGCGCGCGGGCGATCTCTTCGGATTCCCGGGCGGCCTGCAACCCGCGGTCGCCGCGGGTTCCGCGGGATTCCAGCGCGATCGTGGCCAGCAACCGGGCGCGGGCGGTGTCGTGGTCGCCGGGGGGAAGCTGTGCGAGGACGCGTTCGGCCGCCGCGACGATGAGGGCGGCCTGCTCCGGGTCGTCGGAGCGGGTCCAGATGCCGGGGACGTCGAAGTTCCCGATCACGCGGGCGGTGAGCTCGGGGTCGCCCAGTTGTTCGGCCGCAGTGATCGTCGCGAGCCGTTGCTCCCGAGCCGCCTCGAGACCGCTGCCGCCGGCCACCGCGAGGCTTCGGAGCAACCCGACCGTCGATTCGAGCCTCGCCCTGGCACCGGACGCGACGGTGCGGTCGTAGGCGGCGGCCGCCCGCTCCCACATCCGGCCGGGATCGAGTTCGAGCCGGCCGTCGCGGCGCAGGATGTCGGTTTCGAGGGCCGTCAGCTGCGCGCTCGGGTCGATCCCCAGCTCCTCGGCGAGAAGCTCACGCGCCCGGCGCAACACGGCCAGCGCATCGCCCTGACGCCCGGAACGGTAGAGGGCCAGCGCCAGCAGCCGCCACGCCCCTTCCCGCCAAGGATGTTCGGCCACATGGGCATCGAGGTCCGGTACCGCCTCGGCGGCGAGGCCGAGGGACAGCCGCGCCTCCGCCCGCCGTTCCACCGCGGACAGTCGTAGCTCCTCGAGGCGGGCCCTCTCGGCGCGGGCCCACGACTCCTCGGCGAACTCCGCGTACGCGGGGCCCCGCCACCACCGGAGCGATTCCTCCAGCAGTGCGAGCGCCCGCGTCGGTGCCGCCGTCGACGCCGCCGCGACCGCGCGCTCGAACCGCCACGCGTCCACGGACTCCGGGGCGGCGCGGAGTGCGTACCCGGGACCCTCGGTGACGAGCAGCCTCGCGGCGGAACGGGCCGCGCGCTGCGGTTCGAGTGCGCGCCGCAGCGCCGAGACGAAGGTCCGGACGGCGCCCTTGGCTCCAGCCGGCGGGTCGATCCACAGGTCGTCGACGACGAGGCTCACCGGAACGACCCGTCCCCGCGCGACGATCAGGCGGGCGAGCACCGCCCGGTGCCGCGGACCTTTCAGATCGACGAGGTCTCCCGACTCGTCCCACGCGACCACCGGGCCGAGCACACCGAACGTTGGAGTCACCTCGCCACGGTATAGCGCTCATCGGATGCTCATCGACCTCCTCGAGACTGGACCGCATCATCCCGACCTCGGAAGGACCACCCATGACCCCTGTGATTCCCGGATTCGACTACCGCCGCGTGACCGTCGCCGAGGACGTGGAACTGAACGTCGCGGTGGGCGGTTCCGGCAGCCCGATCGTCCTGCTGCACGGCTTCCCCCAAACCCACCTGATGTGGCGGCACGTCGCCGCCGACCTGGCCTCCGACCACACGGTCATCTGCCCGGATCTCCGCGGATACGGTGCGAGCGGCAAGCCGATCGAGCAGGATGGTGACGTCTATTCGAAGCGGACGATGGCCGCCGACGTGGTCGCCCTGGCGAAGGAACTGGGCCACGAGCGGTTCGCGCTGGCCGGGCACGACCGCGGCGCGCTGGTCGCGATCCGGGCGGGCCTCGACCATCCCGGGGCGGTCACCCACCTCGCGTCGCTCGATGTGCTGCCCACCCTGAACATGTGGGAGATCCTGCACGGCGCGAACGCCGCGGTCGCGTTCCACCTCTACCTGATGGCGCAGCCGCCCGGACTGCCGGAACAGATGATTGCCGCCAGCGCGGACGCCTTCTTCGGGCACTTCCTCGACGCCTGGACCCGGAACCCGGACGCCATCCCGGCGGAGGTGCGCGCCGAGTACCTGCGGGCGTCGCGGGAGGCGGTGCCGTCGATCGTCGCCGACTACCGCGCGTCCGCCGGCATCGACGTCGACCACGATCGGGCGGACCGCGCCGCCGGCAACCGCCTGCAGATGCCCGTCACGGTGATCCAGCAGGACTGGGGAACCATGCTCGGCTACGACGCCGCCGGACTCTGGCGGGCCTGGGCCCCGGACCTCGTGCACGACACCCTGACGGCAGGTCACTTCATGGCCGAGGAAGCGCCCGGGGAGATCATCGACGCACTGCGCGCCCTCGTGAAGAGGTAGCGGGACGGTGCCCGATTACACCGCGACCGGCGACGACGCCTGCGCCCAGAACCGTTTCGGTATGCGTCCCGCCGTCCGGGCGCGGCGTCCGGCAGTGACCGCCCCGGCCATGGCCGCGGCCATGAGCGGAGGGTCCGACGCCCGCGTCACCGCCGAGGCGAGCAGTACGGCGTCGCAGCCGAGTTCCATTGCCAGTGCGGCATCGCTCGCGGTGCCGATACCGGCGTCGAGAATGACCGGGATGTCGGTGCGCGCGACGATCATCTCGATGTTGCGGGGATTGGAGATGCCGAGCCCGGTGCCGATCGGCGAACCGAGGGGCATCACGGCGGCGCACCCGGCGTCGACGAGGCGCTGTGCGAGCACCGGGTCGTCGTTGGTGTACGGCAGCACGACGAATCCGTCGTCGACGAGTTGTTCTGCTGCCGAGACGAGTTCGATACCGTCGGGGAGAAGTGTGCGCTCGTCGGCGATCACTTCGAGCTTGACCCAGTTGGTGCCCAGAGCTTCACGGGCGAGGTGAGCGGTGAGCACGGCCTCCGCGGCACCTCGGCAGCCGGCCGTGTTCGGCAACAACGCGATGCCCAGTCGATCCAGCAGTTCGAGCAGCCCGGTTCTGCCCGCGGCATCCACTCGGCGCATCGCCACCGTCGTCAGTTCGGTGCCCGAGGCGATCAGCGCCTCTTCCAGCACCGACAGGTTGGCTGCGCCGCCGGTGCCCGTGATCAGGCGCGACGAGAAGTCCCGGCCCGCGATCGTGAGTGGGTCGGTGCGGAACTCATCCACCCTGCACCGCCGTGAGCACCTCGACGGTCCAGCCGTCCTCGACCGACGTCGTCCACTGCGAGCGGGGCAGCATGGTGCCGTTCACCGCGAGCGCGACTCCCCGATCGGGGAGCTCGAGCCGGACCATCAGTTCCTCGACGAGGCAGGGGTCGGGTAGATCGTGGACTTCGCCATTGACGGTGATGCGCATCGGTACCTCCGAACGAGATTTCTGCGAGCACCCGAACCATACGGTGGAAACCTCCGGTACGGCAGAACCACTTGTGCGCTACGTCATAGGTCCAGATTGGACCCCTGTAGCGCCGTCCATCTGGATCTTCTGGACCCGTACCAGACGGTTCAGAGTTGTCGGTGAGACGAGCCCCGGTGGGGCCGAGTTGTTCACGATCGGAGCCTGAGATGAACACCAGTGTCGCAACCAGAACACGCACCGCGAGGTTGAGGGAGGCAGAGCGGTTGGCATCGGAATTGGAGGACTCTCGGCGCCGCATCATCGAACTCATGGCTCAACTGGCCGAAACAGGGAGGAGCCGTGATGCTTTGAGCGACCGGATGCAGGTGCTGGCGTGGAATGCGCGCTGGGGTCGGGAACAGACCGGATTCGCCGGACGGTGACGGCAATTCCGCTGCTCGGGCTACAGCCAGGTGGTCGGCCGGATCAGGTTCGCGAGATCCACCAGCGTGTACCGATGCCGGCGCTCGGGGGCCTTGCGGGCGAGTGCCCGCAACGCCGATTCCGCACCGGTACGCAGGCCGCGCTCGGTGAACGGAACGCTCAGAATGCGCGAGGTCTCCGGAGTGCCGCCCGCGTGCAGCCAGTCCACGGCCACACCGAGGACGAGCACCCGGGTCTGGAGTGCGCGGCGCTCGTCGTGGGCGAGCAGTTCGACTCTCCGGGCCGCCTCCTGCAGGTCCTGTTCGCTCACCTCGGCGAGCGGCCGATCGTGGACGAGCATCAGCACACTCGTCAACCGGGCCTCGGCGTAGTGCCGTGACGTGGGCGGCACCTCGTCGAGTGCCTCCACCGCGTGCGCCCGGTCGTCGCGGTGCTCGAGTTGCCGCGCCAGCCCGAACGCGGCACTGACCGCGCCGTGGTCGGTGCGCCACACCGTGCGGTAGTACTTCTCGGCGGTCTGCCGCCACTGCTCGACGCGTTCGCCCGCCCGGTACTCGCACCACATCTCCGCGGTCGCCGCGAGTGCCAGCTTCGGGGCCTCCTCACCCGGCAACGCACTCAGCACGGAATCGAAACGGGCGAAGGCCGCCTCGAAGTCGCCGCCGACGAGCGCGCACAGCCCGGTGTGCCAGTCGACGCGCCACGTGTCTTCCCGTTCGTGGTCGAGGGACTCGAGAATGGTTGCGGCGTCGCGCGGCTGCCCGAGATCGAGGTGCGCGCGTACCTCGGCGAGCGGGATCTCGATGCTCGAGCTCGCCGCATCGTTGTCGGCCGCCTCCCGCGCCCGATGGAGCGAATCGAGGAGCTCCCGCGGCCTGCTGTGGACGACGGACAGCAGCGGGGCGGCCGGATCGTCCGGATCCACCAGCGGGATCGGCAGTGCCCGAACGATACTCATCGCACTGATGCACTCGTCCCGGCGGTGACCGTCGACGTAGACGTCGGTACGACTGATCGTGAGGTCGGTCCCGAACGTCGTGCGCTGCGGGCTGAAGCGATGCGACAGTCCCGGGTAGGGGCTCCCGGTCTGCTGGGCCCGCACCTCGCGCAGGACGCCGTCGAGTTGCGTCGACATCTCCTCGGCCGAGTGGAACCGCCGCGCCGGATCGGTGTGGGTGGCCCGGAGCAACAGGCGATGGTAGAACTCGTACTCCGCCAGCAGCGGCGCCTCTTCGGGCGTCGGCAGGCCGTCGACGTAACACCCTCCGGCGGTGGGCATGTCGAGCGTCAGCACGGCCAGCGTCCGCCCGACCGTGTAGATGTCGGAGGCGACGGTCGGCCCGGTGGCCGCGATCTCGGGGGCTTGGTAACCCTGTGTGCCGTAGATGTATCCGTGGTCCCCGATCCGCGCGACCGCGCCCATGTCGATGAGCTTGAGCTGGTCGTAATCGTCGCCGATCATGATGTTCTCGGGCTTGAGGTCGTTGTACACCAGCCCCATCGAGTGAAGGTAGCCGAGCGCGGGCGTGACCTCGAGGAGGTAGCGGATGGCGTGCTCCACCGGCAGCATCGGTTTCGGTTCGTCGGGTTCGGCCTCGTTCTTCAGCTCGGTGAGCACGTCCCGCAAGGTTCTGCCCCGCACGTACTCCATGACGATGTAGCCGACGGGATTGCCGTCGATTCCCGGGTGCTCGACGAAGTTGTAGATCTTGACGATGCTCGGGTGCGTCACCTCGGCGAGAAACCGACGCTCGGCGAGCGCGACTTCCTGGGCCACGGGGTCGCCCGAGTGCAGCAGTCCCTTGAGCACCACCCAGCGATCGCTGACGTTGTGGTCGAGCGCGAGGTAGATCCAGCCGACTCCGCCGTGCGCGAGACATCCCAGGACCTCGTACTGACCCGCGACCAGCTCGCCCGCCTCCAGTTGCGGGGCGAAGGAGAAGACGGTGCCGCAGTGGGTGCACACCCCCTCCGTGTCACCGGGGCGCGCGGCGGTGGAACGCCCGACCGGGCGCTTGCACCGGTCGCAGTAGCGTTTATGTTCCGCCAGAACGGGATTGGTCAGCAGCATCGACAGGTCGGAGGTGTGGACGGCATCCGGCACCGTGCGCGACGAGGGCGTCTCGTCGTCGTCCGCGAAGGGATCGAACCGGACACCCCGGGTGGATTCCGGGTCGTCCATCGGTGTTCGCCTGGTCTCGTCGCTCACGTCGCTGACACCTCAATCCCGGTACGTAGGAGGCGGTGGTCCGTCGGCCGGGCCGAGGACCGTCAGCCAGGTGTCGTACAGCCTCGTCCAGGTTCCGTCCGCGCGCATCCGATCCAGCGTGCCGTTCACGAAACGAACCAGGTCGTCGTGGTTCTTGTTGACGCCGATGCCGTACGGTTCCGACTCCAGCGGCGGCCCGACGATCTCCAGGTTCGGGTCCTGGGCGGCCAGTCCGGCGAGGATGGAGTCGTCGGTGCTGGCGGCGTCGGCCTGTCCCTGCTGCAGGGCCACGAGGCAGTCGTCCCAGTCGGGTACCGCGACGATCGTGGCCTCGGGCTGAACGCGTCGCACGGTGTCGAGGGACGTGGTGTCGACGGCGGTGCAGACGCGTGCGCCGGCCAGATCCTCCGGACCGGAGATGTCGGAACCCTTCGGCACCAGGAGACGCTGGTAGGCCTGGAAGTAGACGGTGGAGAACGCGACCCGCTCGGTTCGGGCGCAGGTGATCGACGTGCCCTTGACCACGAGATCCACGTCGCCGTTCTCGAGTGCCTCGAAGCGGTCGCCGAACGTGAGAAGTCGGAACTCGACCTTGGACGGGTCGCCGAACAGGTCCCGCGCCATCTCCCGCGCGACGTCGACGTCGAACCCCCTCAGCATGCCGGTGGTCGGATCCCGGAAGCTGAAGAGGTTGGTGTTCTGATCGATGCCGACGACGAGCCGGCCGCGGGCGGTGATCTCCGCCAGCGCGCTGCCCGCCACCGGCGCGACCGGTGCGGTGCCGGGGCGGAGACTCGCGAGCGCCCCGCAGGACTCCGGTGTGGGCGGCTCCTCGGGAACCTCGCCCGTCGGCAGCAGGATCTCGGCACCTCCCGACAGTGGGAGTTCGGAATAGTCGCCGCTCACGGTGGGAGTGAGGGGCTGCGGGGTGGCGCACCCGCCGACGAGGACGGCGGAGAACAGGAGCACGCGCGAGCGTCTCCGCAGTCTCGGTCGCCTCAGCCGCGTCATCAGTGGTACTCGTTCAGTCTGGGCCAGATCCCCCCACCGACGGCGAACCCGCAGAGTACGCCGATCACCATGCTACCGACCGCGAGCTGCGACAACGACCGATACGCGTCGGTCATTCCGTCGACCTCCTCGCCACGGAAACTGTCGATGCCGTCCTGCAACGCCTCGTCGAGCGCCGCGAACGTGGCGGTGGACGCCGCGTCACCGGGCCCGACCGCGACGGCCGTCGCCCCCGGGTAGTCCCCCACCTCCAGCCTCTGCTGCAGCATCTCGTGCGCGTGCCGCCAGTCGTCGAGTGCCGTCACGGCCCCGTCGATCGATTGTTCGGCTCCCTGGCCATGGGAACCGCCCTGCAGCTGCGCGAGGACGTCGGCCAGCGTGCCGGAGCGCCGGACGTAGTCGATCTCGGACTGTTCGTCGGAGCCGCGCTGCAGCAGCGCGAGGGTCTCGTCTGCCCGGGCCTGCTGCGCGAGGATTCGTGCCTGGGTGATCGTGCCGAGTGGTTGCGCCCCTTCGGTTCTCGCCCGATCGATCGCAGCCGTGGAGACCAGCGTGGCCACGGCCAGCCAGACCAGGAGGGTCGCGGCGAGGAGGGAGGCGAGAACGAGACCCGGGTTGACGCGCCGTTTGCTCTTGCGCGCCAGATACACCTGCGCGAGGACGAGTGCGACGAGCAGGGCCACGGCGACGGCGAATGCGACCCGCGGGATCCGGCCGGTGAGTACCTGGGTGTCGGCGACGGACCGCGACTGCTCCGAGTAGAGACGCTCGGCGGCCGGCAGGATCGTGTCCTGCATCAGTGTGGACGCGTCGCTGAGGTACGCGACGCCGACGGGGTTGCCGGACCGGTTGTTCGCTCGGGCCGTCGCGATCAGGGTGGTGTACTGGGAGAGGTTCCTCGACACCTCGGACAGCAGCGCGAGGGCGGCGGCATCCGTCGAGGCGACGCCGTTCGACGCGGTGACCAGCGCGTTCGACGCGTCCCCGATGGCCTGGTTGTACCGATTGCGCACGGCGTTCGACTCGACGCCGCCCGAGATGAACGACGTGGCGGCGGCCGCGTCGGCGATCGACAGTGAGCTGTAGAGCCGCTCGGCCGCATAGGTCAGGGGTTCGGTGTGGGTCCGCAGCGTCTCGATGCGCTGCTGCCGGGCGCCGATCGCCGCTGACGTGACGGCCCCGGTCACCAGTGCGGCGGCCACGAGCGCGATCCCCAGCACGGACAGGCGTCCCGGGGTCGAGACGAGGAATTCCCGCCACGGCCGGCGCCGGGATTCGGGCTCGACGAGCAGGGACTCGTCCAGCGAGTGTTCTTCGGTGACGGTGTCGTCTCCGCGGTGGAACACGGTGTCCTCCTCCGCCGAGGTCTCCTGCAAGTGTGCCCCGATATTCGCCGGGTCGTGGCGGAAAAGCCATGTCGGAGGGAACCACGAAGAAGGGCGGGGACCGCCTCTGCGGTCCCCGCCCTCATCTGCGTCGGGTGTACGTCAGTGTTGCTCGCGCGGCGCGAGTCCGACCAGTTGCTCCGCTTCGGCTCCTTGGTCCGGCGACACTGCGGGCGCCGCGACGGTGTCGAGGCGTTCGGCATGGGTCCGGCCGCGTCGGCGGAACTCGTAACCGATGAGAATGAACGCCAGCGTCACCACACTCAGCCAGAACTGTGAACGGGTGGTGGGCAGCACGGCCATCGCCACGATCACCGCGCCCATCAACGCGATGGTCGCGTAGCTGAGCCAGGGGAACAGCCACATCTTCAGACCGAGTGCCTCCGGATCCCGGGCCTCCAGTTTCCTGCGCAGCGCGACCTGGGAGATGGCGATCATGAGGTAGACGAAAAGCGCCACGGCGCCGTACGAGTTGACCAGGAACGAGAACACGAGATCCGGGGAGACGAACGCCGCGATCACCGACGCGTATCCGATCACCGTCCCGGCGAGGATCGCCCGCCGGGGGACACCACCGCCGGACAGCCGGGTGAACAGGTGCGGGGCGTCGCCGTTCCGGGTGAGGGCGAAGAGCATCCGCGAGGACGTGTACAGCGCCGAGTTCAGGCAGGACAGCACCGCGGTGAGGATGACGACGTTCATGATCGTGGCCACCCCGGGAATGTGCAGCGCCGAGAGGGCTGCCGCGTAGGGGCTGACGCCCACCGCCTCCGTGCTCCACGGCACCACGGCGACGACCACGAAGATGGAACCGACGTAGAAGGTGATGATCCGGACCACGATGGACCGCATCGCGCGGGCGACTGCCTTCTTGGGTTCCGCGGACTCGGCGGCAGCGATGGTCACGATCTCGGCGCCGGTGAAGAAGGCCACGCAGGGAACCACCGCGGCGAGCACCGCACCCCAGCCGAGCGGAGCGAAACCGCCGTGACTGACGAGGTTCGCCACCCCGGGGGTCGAATCCGGCCACAGTCCGGTGATCCAGAGTGCGCCCAATCCGAGGAAGAGCACGATCGCGATCACCTTGATCGACGAGAACCAGTACTCGAACTCGCCGAAGGAACGCGCCGACACGAGATTGGTGCAGGTCAGGATCACGAGAAGGCCGAGGCTGAGAGTCCACAGCGGCGCCGACGGCAGATAGAGCTGAAGGATGCGACCGCCGGCGATGGCCTCGACGGCGACGACGATGACGAAGAAGTACCAGTACATCCATCCGACCGAGAATCCGGCGCGATTGCCGAGCGCTTCCCGGGCGTACACGTAGAACGATCCGACGACCGGCCTGGCCACCGCCATCTCCGCCAGCATCCGCATGATCAGGAGCGTGATGACCCCCGCGATCAGAAACGACACGATCGCCGCAGGGCCTGCGCTCTCGATGACGACACCGCTGCCGACGAACAATCCGGCGCCGATCACGCCGCCCAGAGCGATCAGATTCATGTGCCGTTTCTTCAGGCCCTTTCCGAGACCGGAGTCCTCGGATTGGGCCGGGGGTGGTGTTGAAGTCACGTTTTCCTCCACTGTGCGCTGACCGGAATCGTCAGGTCGCCATCGCGATCCGTGGTCGAATCGTCGGCGGTTGGAACGGAGAACAGTGCCGGCGGAGAGGTGAGAGACGGTCCACCGCGAACTGAACTGTTGATGTGATGCACAACACTGTATGGAGGGTGCGGTGGGGAGCACAGTGCCAGTTCGTGAGCACCTCTGAGGTCCAGATCAGCGAAGGGGGTCCGATCGGTGCGCCCGCGTGACCTCCACGCGGGCGCACCGAGGGCGCTACCGTTCGGTATCTCGGGCCGGTCGGAGGCCGCTGGACGCCGTCCGCGCTGCGGGGAGCAGCGGCGGCCAGGGCCAGTGCTGTCCGAGGCTGCGGCGCGCACGCAGGAAGCCGAGGCCGAGGACGAGCCCGAAGATCAGATGCCCGATCAGCGAGAGTGCGAGCGTCGTCGGCGTGAGCGGAAACATCTCCTGCTGCCCGTTCGGTGACAGGGCAACGGTGGCGATGAGCCCGGACCACACAGGGAACACCGCGAAGCCGACGAAGGCGAGAAGTATTGCGCGGCGGGACAGATGCTGGACTCCGAGGGCAAGGGCGAGGATGAAGGATCCGATTCCTATTCCACCGCCGTCGCCGAAGTACCGCCACACGTAGCCGACGATCGCGCCGGTCCGGGCGTCGGTTCCCGTGTGGAGCCAGGTGCCCATCTTCGGAATGAAATCGCCCCACAGGCCGAGCAGGTAGACGGTATCGAGGCGGAAGGCGTCATAGGCGAGGCACGCGAACATTCCCCAGCCGAGTCCGAGGCCGACGATGCGGTCGACCGGGTGCGGAGCGAACACGCACAACACGGCGAGGGTGACCGCCAGTGGGATGATCACCAGTGCGCCAGTGGTATTCATCGGCACGATGTCGAATACCTGCGCCGAGATCGCCAGCAACGGCAGGGCCGCGAGCGCGAGGTACATGAATATCCGGGTGATGGTCCAATGATGGCGGACCGGCTTCCGCACGGGTACGGTCACGGGCACGCCTGGCGGTCCGTGTTCGTGGACGTCGGGGACGGTGGGTCCGAGGATGCTGGGCATGGCGACGGTTCCTTTCGGTCGAGAATGCTTCTCTCTCCGGGGGGTTCGAGAATTTCCGTCCCTCAGAGTCCGTCACGGTCCCGATATTCGAACCCTCCCCCAAGGGGTGGATGCGGCCACCCTCGACGGGGATCCGCTCACCCCGAGCCGAGGCCGACGACGGCGATCATCAGTGGCAGGAAGACGATGATCAGAATCGCACCGATGATGTCGAACGTGATTCCGCTGCGGATCATCGTGGTGATCCGGACGGCTCCGGAGCCGTAGACGACGGCGTTCTGCGGCGTCGAGACCGGCAACATGAAGCCGAACGATGCGGCGAACGTCGCGGCGAGGGCCGGCACGAAGGGGTTGACCCCGGCCGCCACCGCCACCGGGATCACGATCGGCACCACGACCGCCGCGGACGCCGTGTTGCTCGTCGTCTCCGACACGGCGATGGCCAGGAGCACGGCGAAGACCGTGATGGCGACGACGCTCGTCAGGCCCAGCGAATCCGCGACGGAGGTGCCGATCGTCTCGGCGAGGCCGGTGTCGGCGAGCAGTGAGCCGAAGATGATGCCGCTGCCGAAGAGGACGATCGTGCCCCAGTCGATCTGCGCTGCGTCTCGCCAGGTCAGCGTGAACTCGCGATTCTGCCAGTCGGTCGGCAGCAGGTAGAGCAACGCCGCCCCGAAGACCGCGACCATGCCCTCGTCGAGCCGGTCGCTGATCGTGGCGTAAAGGTCCGAGTCGTTGCCGGCGAACACCGCGACGACGCCGGGCAGGATCCACAGCGTCACCGTGACTCCGAACGCGATGAGCGTGTTCTTCTCGGCCCGCGACAGGGGACCCATTTCCGCGCGCTGCTCCGCCAGGTAGTCGGCGACGCCTTCGATCCGACTGATCTCCGGCTTGTTGAGGCGCAGCAGGATGATGGAGAGCGCGATGAACATCAGCAGGCAGATCGGGACTGCCATCGCCATCCACTGCCCGAAGCTGATCCGCTCCCCGGTGGCCTCTTCGATGAGCCCGCGTCCGATGAGGTTGGGTGGGCTCCCGACCGGCGTCAGCAGGCCGCCCACGCTCGCGCCGTACGCGAGCATCAGCATGATCGCGGCGCCGACTCGGAGGCGCAACGGGTCGAAGTCCGGTGCGACGACGCCGCGGCGCTGCATCAGCTTGGCGATGACACCGAGGATGCCGAGGGCCGTGGGCAGCAGCATGGCCACCGTCGCGGTGTTGGACACGAAGGCCGACAGCCCGCAGGTGATGACGCCGAACGCGACGATCACTCCGGTGGTGGACTGGCCGACACGCGGCATGGTGAGGATCCGGAACGCGAATCGTCGCGCCACGCCGTGCTTCAGCATCGCCTGAGCGAGGATGAACGCGCCGATGAAGGTGAAGGTCGTCGACGACCCGAACGCCGCGAGGACTTCGTCGGCCGGAGCCACCCCCAGAAACACCACGAGGGCGACGCCGAGAAGCCCGGCGATCGGGATCGGCACCGCCTCGGTGACCCACAGCACGATGACGCCGAGCAGGACGCCGGCCAGCGTCTGCTGGTTCGGCGGTATGTCCAGGGGCAGGGCGAGGAATCCGATCGTGACCAGCGGTGCGAGAAACAGACCGATCGTGCGGCGGCCCTTCTCGAATCGCTCCTCGGCAGGAGAGAGTTGCTGTTCGCCCAGGCTGCGGTAGGTGGCGTGGCCGAGTAACGCCTTGTCGACGTCGGTTCGGTTGCCCTGATTGTCGGTTGTCATGGTCCCTCCCCCGGCGAGGTGGATCGGTACGGAGGGAGTACCCATCGCCGTGCGTGCTAGTCGTGCCGCGGCCGCGAATTCGTCGCGCCGCGACCAGCGCCTTTTCCCGTCCGGCCTGAGGCTGGACAGGCCCGTTCCGGTCGGCTTGACTCACCGACAAGGAGTTCGAGATGACGACGAACGCATTGGACGACGCACCACTGTCCAGGTTCCACAAGAAGCTCGCGTTGTTCGCCTCGGGAGGACCATTTCTCGACGGATACGTGCTCTCGATCATCGGTGTCGCGATGGTCCAGATCTCCGACCAGTGGGACCTGACCTCGTCGGAGCAGGGCCTGATCGGCGCGTCTTCGCTCATCGGCATCCTGCTCGGAGCGTTCGCCGGTGGTTGGCTGACCGACCGGTTCGGCCGTCAGGCACTGTTCACGATCGACCTGGTCGCCATCATCGCCTGCTCGGTCGCCCAGTTCTTCGTTCAGGACGTGGTGTGGCTGATCGTGCTGCGCCTGCTCATCGGCATGGCGGTCGGCGCGGACTACCCGATCGCGACCTCGCTGCTCGCGGAGTTCGCGCCGCGCAAGTACCGCGGGCCGATGCTCGGCGCGTTCGTCACCATGTGGTTCGTCGGCGCCGCGGCGGCGTACGTGATCGGTGAGATCCTGGCCCAGACCGGCGACGACGGGTGGCGTTGGATGCTCGCCAGCGCCGCGCTGCCCGCGACGATGATCGTCCTCGCACGGCTGGGCACCCCGGAATCGCCGCGGTGGCTCGCCGGCAAGGGCCGCATCGACGAAGCGAACGCCGCCTTGGCCAAGGTGTTCGGTACCGGGGTGACCGTCGCCGACCTGCCCGATGAATCCAAGGAAGACCTCGACGTCACAGTGCTGCTCCGCGCGGGGTACGGCAAGCGGATGGCCTTCGTCGCCATCTTCTGGACGTGCTCGGTCATACCGCTGTTCGCCGTCTACGCCTTCGCGCCGGCCATCCTCGAGGCGCTCAACCTCGAAGGCGACATGGCGCACTACGGGTCGGCCCTGATCACCGTCATGTTCCTCGTCGGCTGCGTCATCGCGGTGCTCGTGGTCAATCGTATGGGTCGCCGACCCATGCTGATCCACAGCTTCCTCTGGTCCGGTGTGGCGCTGCTCCTGCTCGGCATCTTCCCCGGTGCCTCCACCACGGTGATCCTGGCGCTGTTCGCCACCTACGCGATCCTCATCGGTGGCACTCAGATCATGCAGTGGGTCTACCCGAACGAGTTGTTCCCCACCGAGGTTCGCGGATCCGCTGTGGGTCTGGCGTCCTCGCTCAGCCGAATCGGCGCCGCCATCGGCACCTACCTCGTGCCCTTGTCACTGACCGGCCTCGGCATCGGGATCACCATGCTGATCGCCGCGGTCATCACCCTGTTCGGCGCCGTCATCTCCTACATGTGGGCACCGGAAACCCGCGGCCTCTCGCTCAGCGAATGCTCGTCCCTCGACACCCAGAAGGCCGCTGCGCACGCGGTGTAGCACCGGCATGTCGGGCGAAGAATCAGTCCTGGCAGGACTCTGCCAGCCACGCCAGCATGCGGCCCCGCGACCAGCAGCGGCCGATGGCCTCGGCGTGCAGAGCGGAGTGGTCGAACACCGCCAGGCCGATGATGCTGTGGCCGGATGCGCGGCGGTCGCCGAGCGTGGGTATCGCCGGCGCGACTCCGACCCCCTCCGCCGACACCCACGCCACCGCTCTGCCGGTCGCCGCTTCGTCGAGGCGGTGCAGGAACCGCAGTCGGCTCTCGAGCGGGAAGCGCGACAGCGCCCACGTCGTGGTGACGACAGGCAGGGCGTCCGCGGGCACCTGGGCGAAGGCGTCGGGCATCACCTCGACGGCGTCACCGTGCAGCAGCAGCGGAGGGGCCGTCGCCGCCAACGCCATCTCCGCGTCGAGCCTCGCGACCTGCTCCGGCTGATCCGGCGACAGGCAGGCGCGCAACCATCGGGCGTCGTCCGCATCGGTCACGTCGATCGGATCGAGGTCGACGCCGACCCGGGCGACGACCTCGGGTATCGCTCGCGTCGGGACGGGCCGGTCTCCCACGATCGACGATGACAGCTGGACGGGAGATGACGGGTCGCCCAGCGTTTGTCCGTTGCTGTACGTGATGCCGACGCGATCGACGGTGAGATTGAGTCCAGCCGAGCAGCCCACGTCGATCAGCCCGACCGCGGTCGCGCCTACCCGGCGGGCCGCTTCGGCGATGGCCGGATACAGAACGGCGCAGCGTCCGGCCTCGTCGGTCCGCGTCTGCCGGCGCACGGCGACGGCCACGACCGAGTCGGTCATACGCAGCAGCGTGTCGATCGCCGCGTCGGCGGCGGCGTCGCCGTCCGCAGCGGCATAGGCCGCGGCAAGCGCCGGGGCACGTCCGGCGAGGGCGAGGTCGTGCAGCGCGGCGAGGATCACCGCGGGGTTCCGCTTGCGCGCCGGTGCCGTCTCGATGGCGCGCAGTGCCTCGTCGGACTCGCTCAGGGCGACGGCGACTCGCTCGTACAGCGGTGAGGTTTCGGCAGCGTCCACCTCACCGAAGTGTCGGTACACCTGCGCGAGGGTGCGGGCCCTACCTGCGGGTGCCACCGGACCGGACCCTAGCCGGCGTCCTGCGCGGCGAGTTGCACTTTGATCCGCTCGGTGGCGTTGATGAGCGATTCGTTGTTGACGGCGGCAGCGGCACCGGCGTCGTGGTCACGGGCGGCCTCGACGAGACGCTGCTGGAAGATCCACAACGAATCGTCGTCGGTGGTATCCACGGTGCCCTCGGCGCCGACGATCTTGTAGGCCCGGCACTGCTGCCACAGCGTGCGAATCGTGTTGACCAGCACGGGGTTCTCGGACGCCTCGTACAGGATGCTCAGCAGTGCCTCGTCGTGATCGAGGTAGGCCACGACACGGCGCTCGTCGATGGCGGCCCGCATCAGATCGAACTCGTCCTGCATGCGTGCGCTGTCGCCGGGGCTGATCCGTGCGGCACCGAGCCGGGCGGCCTCCACCTCGAGCAACCGGCGCACGTCGTAGACATGCACCAGCTCGGCAAGGGTCAGGCCCTTGACCACCGCCCCCTTGTGCGGTGACCGTTCGGCCAGTCCGGCTTCCTCGAGCCGCCGGATGGCCTCGCGCACCGGCATGACACTGGTCCCGACCTGCGCAGCGATGTCGCGGATACGCAAGCGTGAGCCGGCAGGCAGATCGCCGTTCATGATCGACTCATGGATCATCTCGTAGACCTGGTCGGTCAGCAGAGACGTCTCGGCGCGCTTGGACATAACCACAGCTCAAATATAAACGGCGTGGTCGAGACCGCCCGCCAGGCGACGTCCGGCCAGTCGCGGCCGACCTGCTGCCCGCCGGAGTGCCGAACACGGTCAGGCGAGCGATCGGCGCTCGCCGAACCGGCTCCGGTGGGCGTTCTTCCTGCGGTCGGATTCGGTCAACCCGCCCCAGACACCGTAGGGCTCACCCGAAGTCAGGGCGTGACGTCGGCACGGTTCGAGGACGGGGCAGGCCTGGCAGATCCGCCGGGCCTGCGCCTCGCGCCGGTCACGAGCATGACCGCGTTCTCCCTCAGGTGAGAAGAACATCGAGGTCTCGGCGCCGCGGCACGCGGCACGACGCGGCCAGTCCCCGGTAACTCGTGCGGATGGTGCAGTGGTGTCGTCCCGCACGAGTGTCCTTTCGCCAGGGTTGTCGCTGTGGATGATGGGCCGGCGCTCCCGCCTCCCTCTCGCTCAGTGTGGTCGATGGTTCATGGCCAGAACCCGGGCATTCACCTAGTCCTACCTAGGCGCTCACTAGCCGCCCCGTGAGTACTTGTTAACCGCGGGCGGTTAACAAGTACTCACAGGGGCGACAGCCCAACGCGCGGTCAGTACCAGTACTGCCGTCCGCCGACCTTGCGACCGCGCAGTCCGAAGAGCAGGAGGACCAGGCCGATGACACCGACGATGAGGCCTGCGATCCACAGGGACGAGATCTTGACGATCAAGCCGATGACGATGAGCACCACACCGATTGCGATCATGGCCAATCCCTTCGTGAGAGCGGGCCCGGGCGTTGCGTGTGCAGTCGCCGGCGTCACGGCCGAGTGCATGACCGGCCGAACCTCGAACGTAGAGCCGATCAGGCCCGCCGCGCCTCGCCCGTCCGGGGTGAAACGCAGCACTCAGTCGACGGAGAGGTGTCGCGCGCCCTTACAGCGGTGCGGTGATCGGCGCCTCGGGGGCGTGCGTGACGGTGGTGTGCCCGGTCTCGAGGTACTCGGTGACGGCCTGGTCGACGACGGCGTTGCCACCCTGGATCCCGGCGCCGTGATCTCCGCCCTCGACGGTGACCAGGTGCGCGCCCATGTCGTGGGCGAGCTTCACTCCGCCCTGATAGGGAGTCTGTGGGTCGCGTAATCCCTGCAGGACGAGCGGCGCCGTCGCCAGCCCCGTGTTGCTCAACGTGGGCAGCGCGGCAACGGGCGGCGCACCGGCACAGAAGGTCCCGGCGCTGTAGCCGTACCCGATGAGCTCGAAGAGATCCCCGGTGACGAAGGTGGAGAAGAGCCACCCGGGGATGCGGTCTGGGCGGTCCGCGACACCGTTCTCGTTGCAGAGGACGAGTGACTGCATCATCTGGGACTGGGCAATTCGTTCCAACTCCTGCTCCGACAGGTCGTTCAGCCCGGCGCCTTCGGGAATCGCGTCGACTCCGTCGCGGGTCATCCGGGCCAGGAGCGGCCAGTTGTTTCGGGCGGGAAGCATCTGCCGCGTCAGCACGTAGATGCTCGACGACATCTGTGTGTGCGACGGATCGCCGAGGCTGCGGATGAAGGCCTCGAACTGGACGCGCGCCGGTCCGGTGAGATCGACTCCGCGGCGGTAGGCGTCCGCGCGGACTTCCAGTCCCGGCGGTACGTCCCCGACCTGGGCGGGTGGCGGCGCGAGCGTCGGGTTGCCGCCGGCCTCCGCGACGATCCGGTCCGACCACCGTTGGTAGACCTTCAGCGGCGTGTCACCGAGCCCGTACGTGTCGTCGTTGGCGGCGATCCAGTCCATGAGGTCGTAGAAGCGTTTCTTGTAGCCGTCGTTCTGCTGCCACAACACGTCGTTCCACAGCCAGTGCTGGTCGACCGCGGAATCGAGGACCATGCGGCCGGTGTGCTGTGGGAACAGCGTTGCGTAGGTGGATCCGAGGATCGTGCCGTAGGACAGGCCGTAGATGTCGATGACGTCCTCGCCGAGTGCGAGCCGGACCTGCTCCCAGTCCCTCGCGGTGTTCTCCGTCGTCAGGTGCGCCGTGGTGCCCGGCGCCGCGGACTCGCAGGCGCTACGCGTCGCGGCCCCGCCGAAGCCGAGGCCCAGCGCCGTCGTCTGCTCGGGATTCAGTGTGCACTCGACGGCGCCGGCGCCCGAGAGCCCGCGCGGTTGGACACCGATCAGGTCCCACTGTGCGCTGACCGCGTCGGGCAGGATGTCGGCGAACATGCTGTTCGAGCCGATCGCGTCTCCTCCGGGCCCACCGGGATTGGCGAACAGCACGCCTCGGCGCGAGCCCGGATCCTCGGCGCGGTGCCGGGTGACGAGCACGTCGATCGTGCCGGCTGCGGGGTCTGCATAGTTGCGGGGAACGGTGACCGAGGCGCACTGATCGGACGCCGGATCGAGCTCGTATTCGGCGGGGCAGGACTCCCAGCGAAGATCGCCGGTCGGAGCCGGTTGCGCGGTGGCGAGCGGTGCTGCCCCCACCGCGACGACGGCGGCGAGGCCGACGGCGAGAGCCGCGAATCGACTACGCCGTGCGAACCTCGCGTCTTCGCGCTGCCTCGAGTACAAGTGTCTGTCGATCTCCGGCATATTGTCGCGGTCCCCCTCGTAGTCCCGTCACCGTCGCTCCGCAGTCAGTGTCTCAGACGCACCGATGAATTTTTCTCGTCAGCTCCGTGATCTGCCTGTGTATGAGCATGACCGCGACCGACCGGCCCGGGCGGGGGCCGACAAGCAGAACCTTGCACTCGAACACCGGTGCCCACGTGATGGGGCGCAACATGTTCTGCCCGGGACGCGGCCAATGGGATCCGGGTTGAATCTGCACGACCAGGGCACCGAGATAAGCCCCGGCGATATCGTCCTGATCCGGTTCGGCTTGGTCGATCACTACCGCAACCGCAGTACACTCGAGCGTCGGGAAACATTCGTGCACAAGCATTTCCACACCGGAGTGCTACAAAGCTGTCGCCACTGCACCGACAGCCGCAGCGGCTACCCCGCCTGCGGGCCGCGCCCCTCCGACTCTGATCCTGTGAACCGATCCCACGGCCACGGACTTGAACAGGGCCTACTACACGTCCCCACAGCGGCGTACCGGCAGCCGCAGGCTGACGACTCGACGTCCGGGTGCTGGGGTTTCGGGAGGGGTGGGCCGCTTCCGTTGTTCGTTCAGAGCGTCAGCATGACCTTGATGGCGCGGCGCTCATCCATCGCCTTGTAAACAGCTCGATGCCGGGAATCTTGACGTCGTAGTTGACGCCCACGTACCCGAGATGTCCACCGCCACGGGTGGCGCCGACGGCCTGCATGAACGACTCCTGGGTGCCGACCGCCTCGACGACGGAGTGCGCACCGAGCCCACCGGTGAGCTCCTTGATCTTCGCGACACCCTCGTCCCCGCGCTCCTCGACGATGTCGGTAGCGCCGTAGTACAGGGCGAGTTTCTGCCGCTCGGGGTGACGGGACATCGCAATGATCCGCTCTGCGCCGAGCTGTTTGGCCGCGAGGATGGCCATCAGGCCGACGGCGCCGTCACCGACGACCGCGACAGTTTTACCGGCACCGGCCTGCGCTGCCTCGGCGGCGAACCAACCCGTACCGAGAACGTCCGAGGCCGCCAGCAGCGACGGAATCAAGTCCTCGTCCGGCTGCCCGGGGGTCACCACGAGTGTGCCGTCAGCGAAAGGGATGCGAGCCTTCTCTGCCTGGGTACCGATCTGGGCGACGAACTCCGCGTGCACACACTTGGACTGAAAACCGGCCCGGCAGATCTCACAGGTGTTGTCGGAGATGACGAACGACCCGACGACGAAGTCACCGGGATTCATCGTCGTCACCTCGCTGCCGATCTCCTCGACGACACCGACATACTCATGCCCCATCACCGAGTGATCGGCAGGCTCCACCCCACGGAAAGGCCACAGGTCCGACCCACAGATGCAGGTCGCGGTCAACCGGATCACCGCATCCGTCGGCTCGATGATCGTCGGATCGTCTCGCTCCTCGACCCGAACGTCACCGGCGGTGTACATCACAACTCCACGCATTACTGCTCTCCTAGCTCTCGAACATAAGATGTCTGGTCTGGTTCGTGTACTGCTTCGTGCGTTGCCCTGATGTGGGCGCGCCTCACCTGCGGACCTCGTCGGTCCGCCAGCAGGGGCGGTGAGTTACCGCTTCTTCACACGCTTGAGTTCGTCGGCCAGGGTGCGTGCCTCGGTCGACAACAACTCGACTTGGACGCTGTCGCCCACCTCAACCGCCTGCCAGTAGTCGATTTTCAGCTGGACATATCGTCTGCGCAGCGCGATCTGTTCAGCCTCGACTGCCAGCCGCTCCTGCTGCACGGTGAGCAGTTCGATCTGCTCCGATGCCGCCGAGGAACCGAATTGCCCATTCGCCACGTACTGCCGCATGTCGCTCACCGACATGCCGGTGGCGGCCAAGCACGCAACCCAGATGAGCTGGTCCAGGTCATCCTCGGTGTACACCCGATGTTTGCTGCTCTCCCCGCGGCTCACCGGCGCGACCACACCGATCGACTCGTAGTAACGAAGCGTGCTCGCCGGAAGACCGGTCAATGCGGCCGCTTCGTTGATCGAGTAGGTATGCGGGGGGAAGGTTCGTGCACTCACTCCATCCAACGTAAAAACTTGAAGTACTTGAAGTCAAGGAACCCACCCTGCCGGCTCAGCACTTCCCGCGTATCCCGCATTTCCGGTGCAATTAGGTCCAGAGACGTGTACGGATGTATAGAGCATCAGTGTGGGTTTATCCAACAGTACGGTTCCTTCTCGGTGATCAATGCCATAGCGTTCCACCTCGTCAGCCGGCGAGTGCGACGCCAATGCGGTCCCGGACTCCCGGGACGTCTACCGAAAGGATCACCATGACGACCACCGAGAACATCGTCGAAACCCGCCCCGCCCCCTTCACCTGGGCACAGTCCGCCCAGTACAGCCAGGGCGCCAAGGCCGGAGACCTGGTGTTCACGTCCGGTCAGGCCG
>SEEV01000899.1 GCA_004211695.1 Rhodococcus sp. (in: high G+C Gram-positive bacteria) | reverse complement strand
GCGCCTGCGGGGCTGGTGACAGCCCGGAAGCCGCTTTCGGCTTTGGTGTCCGCGGCCAGCAGCGCCGGGCTGATCTGCGGGCACAGCGATCCGCCCTTGCGGAACCATTCTTCGAATGCCGGTGGGACACTGCCGGGCTTGAGATCACCGCCGCCCGCGGTGCCGAAGCCCTTGCCGCAGTCGACCGGGGTGGAAGCGGCCATGAGATCGATATTCGATCCCGGTGCACTCGCGTCCTGTCCGGATGGTGCAGGGGCGCCGCCCAGCTTGGTGGTCGGGTCGATCGCGGTGCCACCCTGCAGGCGGCCGCCGTCCCAGTACTCGAAGTGCAGGTGCGGACCGGTGGATCCGCCGGCGTTGCCGATCTCGGCGATGTGGTCACCGGCCTTGACGGTCTGCCCGGGTTTGACATGGATGCCGTTGGCGTACATATGCCCATAGACGGTGGAGACCGGGCGGCCGTCGACGACGGAGTCGATGATGATCCAGTTCTCGAAACCGACACCGGGTCCCTCCCCACTCGAGCCGGCGGCGGCAATGAGGCCGTCGAGGGCGGCGTAGATCGGGGTGCCGACCGGACCGGCGAAATCGACACCGTTGTGCATCGCTCCCCAGCGGGGTCCGAAACCGGAGGTGAACGTGGTGGTTCCCGGTGCGGTGGGTTGCTGGATCGGCCCGGACGGGGTCAGCGCCGCCGCTGGCCGATCACCGGGTGTGCTTTCTGCGCGCGTGCCCCCGGAATCGGAGTGGACGGGCCGGCAAGGTTTGGGCAGGTCGATGATCGCCCCGCCGGTGCAGGCGCTGGCCAGCCCGATAGTGAATGACGCGCCAAGCACAGCCGCAGTCAGACGTGGAGCGGTCATGCGATCGGGCCTGGCAAAGGTGTGTCGAGTTCGGGGATCGGGATGGTGCCGGGAACCGGGACGGGGATGCGGGCGGGGCTGGTGGCCTGCTGGGCGGGCGGAGCAGGCTCCGAAGACGACGGGGACTCGGGAATGCGCTGCGGGCTCGGTGCTGTGCCCGGGGACGGCGTGGTGGTCGGCGTCGTGGTGGTGGTTGTCGTGGTGGGCGCTGTGGTGCGCCCGGCGGTGGGAGTGGCCGCGGCCACGTCGTCGAGGTCGAGAGTGGGGAGGGGGGAGGCGACCTGCCAGCCGTCGTCGGTGTCGGTGACCGCGACGGTCATGGTCCCGGCGCTGGTATCGATCTCCACGATCGTTCCGGTGGTGCCGGTGCCTGGCAGCGTGCGGGTCGGCCCGAGAATCGACACCGGTGCGGTGGGCCGGGCCGCCGCGAGGGTGTCGTTGACGCGCTCGGGGCGGGTGACCCGGCTGAGCGCGACCGCCCACTGAGTTGG
>SEEV01000898.1 GCA_004211695.1 Rhodococcus sp. (in: high G+C Gram-positive bacteria) | reverse complement strand
CATCACGACACGTACTCCATCGAGGACCTCGCGCAGCTGATCCACGACTGCAAGGCGGCGCGGGTCCGCGTCATCGTCAAGCTCGTGTCCTCGGAGGGCATCGGCACCATCGCGGTGGGGGAGAGACCAGTTCGACACCGGGGGTGCCGCCGCGCGCGGCCGCGATCTCGACCGTCACCTTGGGTGCGGGCAGCTGCCCGCCCTCGCCGGGCTTGGCGCCCTGCGCGATCTTGATCTCGAGTTCCTCGAGCATCGGGTCGGCCAGGTAGCCGGCCCACACACCGAAACGGCCCGACGCGAACTGCTTGATCCGCGAACCGCGGATGGTGCCGTAGCGGGAGATGTGCTCGCCGCCCTCACCGCTGTTCGACATGCCGCCGACCATGTTGGTGCCGTGCGCGACGGCCTCGTGGGCGTTGGAATTCAACGCGCCGTGGCTCATGGCGCCGGACGTGAGGAACGGCGTGATCTCGCTGGCCTTCTGCACCTGCTCGATCGGCAGGCTCGCCGGAGCGGTGCGCAGCAGCGACAGGCACCGCAGCGCCTCACCGGACGTCCGCACGACGAGGGCGTCGCCGTCGATGCGGTACTCGCGGAGGTCGTCGCCGAACCGCATCACCAGCGACTCGCCGAGCGCCGACAGCACCTCGGCCTCGCCCGCGTGGGGTCCGGTGAGCCGGAGCCGGAACTCGTCGTCGCCGACCGCCTCGGACGCCAGTCCGCGCACCGCGAAGCTGTTGTTGCCCTTGCGGGAGAAGCGGCCCATCTGCTTGCGGAACTCCGCAGCCGTGGTGAGGAACGTGACGTCGGCCGGCAGGTCCAGGACGTCGCGCAGCGCTGCGGGGCGTCGGGTGCGCTCCTCGGCCATGGTCCGCGCGAACGCGCGGTAGCCGGGGGTGATCTCGAAACGGTCGATCGCGTCGTGCGTCAGCTTCTGGAAACCGGCGTTGCGGTACGCGTCGTCGTCGAGCCCGAACGCGTCCTCGAGCCGGTTCAGCGGCAGCAGTCGCAGCGACTCCGTGTGGTCCTGCGTGCCCGCCGTGTCGAACGCGATGGGCTCCTCGGTGAGGTCGACGAAGCCGCGCACGGCCGCCGTGCCGTACGAGTGACCGGCGCCTTCCGCCCGCTCCTTGAACAGGCCGAGCAGCGGGACGTCCTTCTCACCGGTCACCGTCAGGGCGCGCTGGTGCCAGTCGGCGACGGCCTGCGCGATGACGGCGAACCCGACACCACCGACCGGCGTCTTCACGTTCGCGAAGTAGCGGCGCAGCACCCGGTCGTCGGTGTCGAGGTAGTTGGGTTCGAAGAACTCGCCGCCGATGTAGCTTTCGGCGGTGCACAGGCCGACCCGGCC
>SEEV01000897.1 GCA_004211695.1 Rhodococcus sp. (in: high G+C Gram-positive bacteria) | reverse complement strand
GTGCGGTGCCCGTCGAGGACGGCGATCTTCGCCTCCAGCTGTGCCCGGACCTCGGGGGGTGCGGTCGCGGCGAGCCGGCGCAGGCGAGCCGCCTTCCGGTGCAGCAGCTGCCCCTCGGTTTGCAGGCGGGCCAGTTTGATCCCGAGGCCCCGGTCGTCGTACGTGAAACCCCGATAGTCCGAGACCACACCCTCCGGGGTTTGTGTGGTGACGGCGGCGGCACCGAGCGTGGACGGGGACCAGTCCACGCCCACCGCCGTCGTTCCCGAGGTCAGATCAGCGGCGGGGATCGGTGGCGGCGCACCGCAACAGCAGACCTCGGTGGTCGAGGGCGAGGGTCGGGAGATGCCACTCGCTGATCGGCCGCCGGTGCAGGTGCGGTGGGATCGCGGCGGTCAACCGGACTCGTCGCCACTGCGCGCGGCCTGCCGGGGCGGCGGTGGTGGGCAGTTTGACGGTCAACGTCATGACGGCGTCCGTGACGGTGAGGTGGGAGAGTTGTCGATCCGCTGCGGAAAGCCGCGCCATCGCCGAGGTCTGGGGTGGTGCCTGCACGTCGGTGGCCCGCAGCCGCGCGTCTGCCGCGTCTGCCGCGTCGGCGGCGGCGCGTGCGCGCGCCGTGAGCTGCCGCACCACGCCCCGGGCGAATCCGGACGGCACGCACTCCGCGGCCGTGGTGGGTGCGGCGATGCGGCCGGTGGCCGGGTCGAACCGGGCCGACAGTGCGGTGATCGCGGTGTCCCGGGACGCCAGAGCCCGCAAAGTGCCCACTGCCTGCGCGGTCACCACCCGCGTGACACGCGAGGGGACGTAGACACCGTCCGGGTAATGCGGGGTCCAGCCGAGACGCGCAGCAGCGACATGACCGTGCATCGGGAGTGTCCGGCCGTGGCTGTCACATCCGGCGGCCAGGACATCGAAGGTGGCCGGTTGCCACAGCCGCGACAACAGTTGCGCTTCGGCGCCCGAGATCAGGTCGAGCAGCCATCCGACACGCACGTCGAGGTCGCCCCGCCCGATCGGCGCACCGGTCGCATCATCGACGGCCAGGTAGGGGCGGGTGGTGAACGAGAACTGCCGCAGCACGGTGAATCCGGCATCGGCCATCAGTTAGCCCCTCTCCCACCGTGCCGCCGCATCACCGCATCGCCGCATCGCCCGCAAGCCGACGGGGATTCCGCTTCGACCGCAAATGGGTAGAAACTACCGGAAAACGAAGCGAGCAATGCCATGAAGTCATCCATCAGCTCCTCCACCAGCGACGTGTCCCCATCCTCACGCAGGACCTCGACCTTAACGCCGACCACCGACAGGTAACGTTCGATCCACGCCACCGGAGAATCGCGCCAACCGA
>SEEV01000896.1 GCA_004211695.1 Rhodococcus sp. (in: high G+C Gram-positive bacteria) | reverse complement strand
TGTCTACCTCGTCTGACTTGGTAGGAGGCGCCGAGGACTCGGACGCCGCCGCGGAGCGGACCACCGAACGCCACCGGAAGGCCATCCTCTCGAGGGTGGTCTTCCTCGGGGGTGTGGCCGTCTCGGCTCTCCTGATGTTCTGGGGCGCCTGGGAACGGCGATGGATTGCCGACGACGGTCTGATCGTGCTGCGCACGGTCCGCAACCTGCTCGCCGGCAACGGTCCGGTCTTCAACACGGGCGAGCGTGTCGAGGCCAACACCAGCACCGCGTGGACATACATCGTCTACGCGTTCAGCTGGATTTCCCAGGCCCGGCTCGAGTACGTCGTCCTGACGATCGCCCTGATCCTGTCCACCGCGGCGATCGCGCTCGCCATGTTCGGCACCGCCCGCCTCTACCGCGGTGGGTCCTTCGCCGGCGGCGGCACGCTGTTCCTGATGCCCGCCGGGGTGCTCGTCTACATCGCGGTGCCCCCGGCCCGCGACTTCGCGACGTCGGGGCTCGAAAGCTGCCTCGTCATCTTCTGGATCGCGCTGCTGTGGCTGCTGCTGATCCGGTGGAGCCAGGCCGCGACGCCGTCTACCACGTCGGTGCTGATCCTCTCGTTCACCGCGGGCATGGGGCCGCTCGTGCGCCCCGAACTGGCGATCCTGGGTGTTGCGTCGCTGGCCATGATCTTCCTCGCGCCCGGTCTCACGTGGAAGGTGCGGGTGGCGATGGTCTTCGTCGCCGGCATCGTCCCGGTGGGCTACCAGATCTGGCGCATGGGCTACTACGCCCTCCCGTACCCCAACACCGCGGTGTCGAAGGACGCCGGCGGTGCGAAGTGGTCGCAAGGTTTCGCCTACCTGTGGAACCTGCTCGGCCCGTACCTGCTGTGGCTGCCGCTGGTGTTCCTGTTCGCGGGCGCGGTGATCGCCTGGCGCGGTCGCGACAAGCACATCGGAGATGGTGTTCGTCACACCGAGGGGAGCCGGCTGACCCGACTGCGCGGGTGGCTGCGCACGCAGAATGCCGTCGTCGTCTTCATTCTCGCGAGCGGACTGATCCTCGGTCTGTACTCGTTGCGGGTGGGCGGCGACTTCATGCATGGCCGCGTACTTCTCCCCGTTCTGTTCTGTTTCCTCGTTCCCGTCGCCGTTATTCCGGTACGAATTCCGGACCGTGCGTCGTGGGGACGTAATAAGGAATCGTCGATTTTCCTGGCAATGGCATTCCTGTGGGTCGGCACCGTGGTGTGGGCATTTTTCGCGTCGAACACGACGGGAATGCCGGAAGGTGTCGTTATCGGACGTTCCGGAATTGTCGACGAACGCGCCTTCTACGTTCTCAACACCGGTCATGCGCACCCGAT
>SEEV01000895.1 GCA_004211695.1 Rhodococcus sp. (in: high G+C Gram-positive bacteria) | reverse complement strand
CACAGACACGACCGAGTTCGTTGTACCGAGGTCGATACCGACGGCACGAGCCATAGTGTTCCTCACTTTCGTTTTGCAGTCCTGTGGGCAGGTTTTTCATTACTGAACTGCGATGTTGGTGCTTGGTGAGCGCCCTCCGCTCAAGTTTGCACTCCGACACCGTCGGGAGTCAATTCGAACTTGAGTCTTGCACGCTCAATCTTGTCGTAAGGCTCAACGGAGGGGTGCGGAGATTTGTTCCCGGGCGTCCACACATTTCTTTCCCGGGATCCCACCATTCGCCCTCGCCGCGGCCGACACGGGCCCGTGCGCGTCCCCCCGCATGCGGGGGACTGCTCGATAGGATCGCAGCGTGACGACACCCGAGCAGCCGCGCCGGCCGGAACCGCCGCGACCCGTACCGCCGCGTCCGGAGTTCGCGGTCACCCCGCTGCGCGCCGCCCCCACCGACGCCACCCCGACGGCCGTCACGGTGTCACTGTCCGCATGGGTGGGATCGTTCGTCGTGCTCGCCGGAATCGCCGGCGCGATCGCGCTCGACCTCGGCGCGGTGCGCGACGCCCTCGAGGCGTCGGTGGCCGCGGACAACCCGGGCGACTCCGCGACGGACATCACCGACACGGTGAACCTGACGTTGATCGGCTGCGGCGCCATCGCGGTCGTTCTGATCCTCCTCGGACTGATCGGGATACAACTCCTGCGTGCCCGCAAACCGGCGGGCCAGATCGCCCTCGCCGTCGTGGGCGCCCTGAGCGTCGCCGGCGGGGTGGGGCTGTGGACCCTGCTGTCCGACGCCGGCGACGCGACCGCCGGTGTGCTGCAGTGGGCACCGCTCGCCTACAGCGCCCTGGTCGCGGTGGGAGTGCTCGCCTTGTTCGCCCCCGGGGTGTCGCCGTGGCTGCACCGGAGTCGCTGACGCTCACACCTGGCACGGGGCGGTGCTGACGTGGAACTCCGGATCCGGGTCGCACTCGTCGTTGGTGGTTCTCATCGCGGGCTGATCGTCGGCGGGCTGAGCGGAATGACGAGAGCGGGCCGGAACTCCACCCGCGCGCCGCTGTCGGTGCTCGCGGCGTTCCCGGCGTACGCGAACGTGCCGACTCCCACCGTGACGGCGACGAGGACGGCAGGCACCATGCCCCCGAGAACACGAAGCCACGCGCGTCGACGGGAGGGCCGGGGTGCCGCTGCCGGAGAGTCGAAGTCCATACCGAGAATCCTTCTCGGCGGGCGCTTTCGGCACATCCAGGAAGGCACCCAACTCCGACCCCGAGAGAAACCCTGAGAAGGCCTCACTAATGAGGACCGTTTCTGACCTCAATTCCCCTTATCGTTCTTCTCATGACCACTTCGCAGAA
>SEEV01000369.1 GCA_004211695.1 Rhodococcus sp. (in: high G+C Gram-positive bacteria) | reverse complement strand
ACGTCGACAATGAGGACGTGTCCGCCGGCGTTGCTTATTGCGCTCGCGAGACCGAGGGTCGTGGCGGTCTTGCCCACTCCCCCTTTCTGATTGCAGATCGCGCATTTGCGTGTCATGACTTGGTTTCCGTTCCGTCGAGTCCAGGAGACTTCCAGATGCGCGCGATGAGCGTTAGTGCAACTCCGCACGCTCGCGTAGGGAGCATAGCCAGGCTTGGCTGCTGATCTAGCTCGACACGCCGAGCAACGCTAGCGTTCTTTGCTAGGTGAGCTAGCGTGCGTAGTGCAACTAGCGTCTCTAGTTTCGCTTTCATAGCGATCGACGCTGCACACGCAGACGTAGCTACGGCTCCTACGGTTGCGATCGTATCTACGGTGTCTGTAATCGCATTGCTTGCAACACTTACTGCACTAGTTTTCATAGCGACGTTAGGTACGACTGCGTCTATAGCGATGACAGCAACGATCGGTTGTTGAACTTCCCTAGCAAGCCTCGCACTCGTAGTTTTGTTCGCACTCATAGCTCTGCAAGCAACCCTACGGGCCCTAGATTGCGTTGCCAGCCTAGTAAGGCTAGAACTGCGAGTCAGCCTAGACGTGCGAGCGTCTCTAGAGAACAGCGCTACTGTAGCGCTCATACGACGTCTAGCTCACGTAGATATCGTTGCTGGCATCTCTCCGATAGCCACGATTGCGAGAGTTGCTGCGCTACAACGAGTAGTTGTGATCGTATCCCTAGCAGGAATATCCGCGATATGAAGGCTAGAGACCATAGGCCGGATAGTTGTGCTTCTCTTCCTGCTATCAAAGTAGATCCAGCCAATGCTACAGGAGCTAGCATTGATATTTCAGCAGGTCAGGGGGTCGCCGCCCCAAATATGCACGAGGCACCGTCACGCAAACGCATCCCTGCAGCCAGATCGCATCTGCCTAGGCGCGGCGGAACCCAGCGAAACGGAGCAGACCAGGCTTCTGGCTTTCACAGTTCGACATGCTGCCTGAGCGGATCTCGCCCCGGATCAACCGAGCACGATTCTAGGGCTAGCCGCGCTCTGCTAGCTAGGCTAGCGTCCTTATCTCTGTGAGCGCGAACTGCTATTTCCGCCAGCGGCCTTAGTGCAACGGTCGCTTCACTGCTAGCTACTACTTCACTCCTAGCAGGAGTAGGCGGGCGAGCAATCAGCGCTCGCCGAGCAAGTCAAAATAGCTGGAATAGCGTTACTAAGCTACCTAGCGTCTCTATCGACGCTAGGTGGCCTTACTAGCATCGCACTGTGGGGTTACATCGCTTTCCCAACGAGCGCACATTCGCTGGGCCGCGGCAGGCCGTGTGAATCGGGTGTGCTCACAGCTGACGGTTCATGGCCGTAATCGGTGGGCGAGTTGTTCGGCGTTGAGTTGCCGAATGGCGTCGTCGACGGCGTGGCGGTCGGGGAGGTCGACGCCTCGCTCGGAAAGCGCTGCGACCACCTGTTTGCTGGGGCCCCAGGCAGTTTCATCGTCGAACGCGTCATGGAACTCAGGTAGGAAGGTGTCGACAGCATCAACGACGAGACTGATCCACTGGCGGTCGATCCCCTGTTGGGTCAACGCGAAGGTCAGCCATCGGCGCAACACGAAGGGCAGTGCGTTGCGTTGGTCGTCGTCGAGGACTGCTTTGCGGGGAAGCCAATCTGTAAGCAGCAGCATCACCTTGCCCGGACTCCAGCGCAGCGCCCCGGCGCTGATGTAGCCGTCGCCATAGTCCAGGAACAGCTCGGCCAGCGACCGGCTCACCTCGTCGTCGCTTCCGATGTCGATGAGGAAGTCCTCGACCAGTTGGCGGCGCCTTTGCTCGGGAAGTCCGGTGTGTTCGGGCCATTCTGGCAGGTAGTCCCGGCAGCGGGACCATGCCAGCGCCCGGTGATCGCGAAGTCCTCGTCGGTGGTGCGGGGCCAGGTCATGCCGGTAGTGCGCAACGCGTGCGCGAGATCGGCGAGCACCTCGGCGACCGGGACCGACTGGAGCGGCATCGGTGCCTCGTCGGGCTCGCGCAGCTGGTCCCAGGCGGTGGCTGCGCCGGGATTGAGGAGAGCGAGCTTGTCGATCATCAGCCCGCCGACGAGAAATGATCAATACCTGTGGATCGGGGAGGGCGCACCTTCCCGGATGATGATCTGCAAGAAAACAGGTATTCGATCAAGGCCAGCGCTGCAACGCTGGTTGGGAAGGTACGCCCGTGCTTACGGTAGTACACGACAACGACCGCTCCAACGACGACGACGGGCGGTCGTTGCTCGACGAGATCGTCCGTGACGGTGCCCGGCAGATGCTCGCGGCCGCGCTGCAGGCGGAGGTGGCCGCCTATATCGAGCAGTTCGCTGATCAGGTCGACGAGAACGGGCGCCGCCTGGTGGTGCGCAACGGCTACCACCACGAACGCGACGTCCTGACCGCCGCTGGTGCGGTCAACGTGAAGGCCCCGCGGGTCAACGACAAGCGCGTCGACCCGGACACCGGGGAGCGACAGCGATTTTCGTCCGCGATCCTGCCGGCCTGGGTGCGCAAGTCCCCGCAGATGAACGAGGTGCTGCCGCTGCTGTATCTGCACGGGCTCTCCACCAGCGACTTCGGCCCGGCACTCGAGCAGTTCCTCGGATCGGGTGCCGGGCTCTCGGCGGCCTCGATCACCCGGTTGACGACCCAGTGGCAGGACGAGGCGAAGGCCTTCCAGGATCGGGACCTCTCCGGCACCGACTTCGTCTATCTGTGGGTCGACGGCATCCACCTCAAGGTGCGGCTCGAGCAGCAGAAACTGTGCCTGCTGGTGATGATCGGAGTCCGCGCGGACGGCCAGAAGGAGCTCGTCGCCCTCACCGACGGGTACCGCGAGTCCACCGAGTCGTGGGCGGACCTGCTGCGCGGCTGCCGACGCCGCGGTATGACCGCTCCCGTTCTCGCGGTCGGTGACGGCGCTCTGGGGTTCTGGAGGGCGCTGCGGGAGGTGTTCCCGGAAACCCGGGAGCAGCGGTGCTGGTTCCACAAGCAGGCCAATGTTCTTGCTGCGCTACCGAAGTCGGCGCATCCAGGTGCGCTCGCGGCGATGAAGGAAATCTACAACGCCGAGGACATCGACAAGGCCCAGGTGGCGATCAAGGCCTTCGAGCTCGACTACGGCGCGAAGTATCCGAAGGCGGTCGCGAAGATCACCGACGACATGGATGTGTTGCTCGAGTTCTACAAGTACCCGGCCGAGCACTGGGTGCATCTCCGCACCACAAATCCCATCGAATCTACCTTCGCCACGGTGCGTTTGAGGACGAAAGTCACCAAGGGACCCGGATCCCGTGCGGCGAGACTTGCCATGGCCTACAAGCTGATCGACGCCGCACAGGCTCGCTGGCGTGCGGTCAACGCACCACATCTGGTCGCGCTCGTCCGAGCCGGCGCCGTGTTCCACAAGGGCAAGCTGCTCGAACGACCCACCGACATCACCCCCGACACCTCACCTGCCGAGCCCGCCAACGCCGGATCGGAGGTCGCCTGAAACTCACTCATCCACAGGTATTGACAATATCTCCCGCCGACCTGGTAGATATTTGCCATCAATGTGTGTGGGTGCGGTCCGTCGTAGTCAATGAACAGGACCCGTTCGCTGTCGTACACGTCGGCCGCGCGCCACGCCGCGGTCGGGGTCCAGGCCTCGATAGTGTGCCAGGTCGGCAGTGGTTGGGTTTCGGCCAAGATGTCGAGGGTGTCGGTCAGCATGGCGGTGTCGGACACGGGTGCGACCCGCGCAAGCGCGTCGACCGCGGCCAGCGAGTGCGGGGACGGTGTGGAGCATGCTCGGCCGGTGACCTGCATGCCAGTTGATGCTCGGGTTCGTGTTCGGTCACTGCCGCCGCCGACCACGCCTCGCCGAGCCAGCCGCTGGCCCAGGTCTCCGCGGTGAGCACATCGTCGATTTCAAGGAGTTGCCGAGCGTCGCGCAGCAGAAGATCGGCGGGGTGGAGCTGCCGGGGAGCACGGCGAACGGGTCGGCTTTTGCCCCCCTTGCGGTGGCCACGGCTCTTGGGCATGACCGCAGTCCACCACAGACACCGGCCAAGGCGCTATCACGACGCGCCGTCTGGTCGGATTCAGGCGACGTCCGTATCTGACCCTCAGTTACCAGCAACCGTAGATAGCCGGGACATCAATGCTCGCCTAACTATTCGCAATAGCTAGGATCACCTGGCTCTGCTAGCTCGCATTGCTAGCAGAGCCAGGTCAGGTTACTTAGCTGCCGAACAGCATGGAAGGACGCAGGCCCGGTGAGGGCGACCGCTGGGGTCGTGCGCCGTTGAAAAGTCTTCATCAACGAAGACGGGGTGGACCGACGGCTGTGCGAGAGGGTCGACTTCGATGGCCAGGCATACGAGGCCGTCTCGGAACTGCTGGGGGGCAGGTGGTGCGGTGTGAGAGCTGCGTCTGCCATGCTCAGGCATCATGTGTCCCTCATGGTGACGTTCGTGCGAGCTGGACCGCGAACCACGACTGCGGTTTCCACGACTGCGTGTGCCTCATCGGAAAGGGCGAGAATCGCGTGATCTTTAGCCTGGACCGTGGCCTCGTCGTAGGCATGGACAACGACATTGTCGTCGGCCCACACAGAGGAGCGGTCGCATGCTCTGATGAATGCGTGATTGTGAGCTACGACCCGGCACTGATCGAAGGCAGTAACCGTTGCGTGGGTATAGGCCCAAAGATGAACGTGCCCTGTGACTTCCACGGTCGATGCGTCAGTGGCGACGATGTGCGCGGTCGCGGGTAGTGGTGAGTCGAGATGAATCCGTGCTTGCGATCCAGCGGTAAGGCGCAAGGTCCATTCGTCGCCGGCCGTCGCGAAGGTGTGGTTGTCGAGTTCGATTAGCTGACCTGCAGTGTCAACCACGACTGTGCGGGCGCCGTTGCGGAGACGCTCGCGGATCGAGTCTGCGTTGCGGCTGATGCGGGGATGCCCCTGGACTCGACTGACATCAACCCGCGGGTGGCGTCGGGTCGATCGGGACACGGTGTTCTTACCCACGAGCGCACTCCGTTCTGTGCAAGTCGGTCACGGTGATTCTCGCAGGATATGGCCCATACACGGTAGCGAGTGGGATGTCGCTCGGCGCGGTGTTATTGCCCGAGGCCGGTCCGACCAGCGTTCCCGTGTGGATGGTGCGCCGAGGATCGATGAGCATCGTTAGGCTGCCGGCTTTTGGGCGCCAGGGTGGCGCGGATCTGTTCCATGAATGCCTTTTGGCGCTCAGGTGAGGCCGTTGCGCGACGAGCTCGCTCGCGTTCGGCGTCACGTGCAGCCCGCAGCTGTGCGCTGCGCGCGGCCTCTGTGGCGCGTTGCTCACTGGGGGAGGGACCTGACCAGTCGATTCTGGACAAACGCCAGGTCAGATATCCGATTGGCGAGCGTACCGCGTTTGGCCAGAGCTCACCTCGAGACACTGTGTCAGCGGTCAAAGCTTGGGCGATATCCCGTCCTGTCCAGCGGGTGGTGTCGATTCCTGAACGCTCGATGACGTCGCACACGGCTCCGATGTGGCTGCTGGGGGCGATGACTGGAGCTGCAGCGACCAGCGCGGAGGCGGCTCGTTGGAGATTCATCGGGCGCGGGTCTGTCTGATTCGAGGATGAGGTTTGGTTCGCGCGCGCACACGCGCGTTTGGTGATTACTTCTCTACAAGAGATCCCCTTCGGGGAAAAACCACTCAAAGATAGGGGGTCACGGTCGCGGGCTTGGGGATTGGGATTCGAACCCCTTGTGGCGGTGTGGCGAGCGTGCTCCGCCGGGCGGTATGTCCTGCCGTGGGAGCGGCCGCGCTTCTTTGGTTGTGGGGGAGCGGGGGTGGCTGCGACGAGGTCAGGTGGGGAGGACAGAGCCCATACGCTGGCAGCGCGGTGCTGACGCCCACCGTGGTGGACTTCTGCGGCTTGGAATTCGCGCGTAGTCAGGGTGCGGCCCCGTACCAGCTCGAAGCCCAGGTGTAGTGCTTTCAGCACGCGGCGACCTCGTTTGACCACCGATTCGGACACACCTGCTCGGGCGGCGAGATTTTGGACGGTGGCAGTGACGCGGCGCCCAGTTTTCGAGTCGGCTGACGACGCGTGCGCGGCAGCGACGGCGACCATACTTTCGACGCCGATCCTGTGTCGGGCGGTTGCGGCGCGGCCGTCGGCGGTCTTGGTGATTGCGTATCGGACCTGTCGCATCCATCCGTCGCGGCTTGTCCAGATCGGGATGGTTGCTTCTTGGCCGGGCTTGACGGGCAGCGTCCAGGATTTTCCGCGCTGATCGGTGTCCGTGTTGAGTTGTCGCAGGCCGTCAATCCACGGGGTCTGAAGTGGGTGCGTTTCCGGTTGCGTGGTTTGGGAAATCGGCGAGTTGTGTGATTTATCCCACGACACGCCGAGATCGGAGTGTCGAACCGTGGAAAAGGCGTCAAGGCATGGTTTATCCTCAGACGTACCTAGCACAGGTAGTCCCTTCGGGGAATGCAGTACCGAGTTGAAGAGGCTGCTAACTTCTTCTACTCACCTCAGG
>SEEV01000368.1 GCA_004211695.1 Rhodococcus sp. (in: high G+C Gram-positive bacteria) | reverse complement strand
GTACAACCCTGCAGCATCGCCCGGGGCAGGAACCCGGACTGCGGGAAGAAGGTGTTGATCTTGTCGACGGCCCCGTACATGAAGACGTTCTCCCAGGGCACCAGCACCTTGTCGAAGACGAGGATGGCGTCGTTCTCGTCGAACCGGCTCGACAGCGGGTAGTCGAATGGTGTTCCGGTGATTGCCGCGTTCTGCGCGTAGGAGGCCCTGGAGATCAACTTCACCCCCGGCGCACCCATGGGCACCGTGCAGATCAGCGAGAATTCCTTCTTCTTGATCGGGAGACCGTAGTGGGCGATGAAGTTGTAGTTGGTGATTGCCGACCCGGTGGCGACGACCTTCGCGCCCGACACTATGAGGCCCGAATCGGTTTCCTTCTCCACCTTCATGAACACGTCGCCGACCTCGTCGGGCGGGAGCTGCCGGTCGACGGGCGGGTTGACGATGGCGTGGTTCCAGTACAGGACCTTTTCTTGCGATTCCTTGTACCAGCGCTCGGCGTTGGCCTGGAATGGGGAGTACAACTCCTTGTTGGCGTGCAAGGTCCCGAGGAACGAGGCCTTGTAGTCGGGGGACCGGCCCATCCAGCCGTAGGTCATCCGCGCCCAGGTGGCGATCGCGTCGCGGTCGGCGAGCACGTCTTCGGTTGTCTTGGCGGTACGGAAGAAGGGCATTGTCACGCCACCGTTGCCGGTGTCGGTCGGACAGGTGAGGGTGTCGACGTGCTCTCCGGTGTGCAGGTTGTCGTACAAGCGGGCGATCATGCGCACGGAGTTGCGAAATGCGGGGTGGTTGGTGTGATCCTTGACCCGCTCACCGTGCAACCAGATCTCGCGGTCGTCCGTGATCGACTCGATGTACTCGTCGCCGGTCATCGGCCGCGTCGCATAGACCTGGGGCTGGTTGACGGGTGCGTCCGCCGCTGGATTGACCTGAGTCGGATCGGTGGAGGCCATTTCGGTGGCGGGGGCAGTGGTGGTCATCATGTTCCCTTCGATATTTCCGGGCAGTGAGGCAGTGGCGGGCGTTCTGCGATCTACGCGGATTGCCCAGCCATCAGGTGAAGTGGTGTGAACGAGGTGGTGGCGTCGAACCAGCCGCTGTGCGGGTCGTCCATCGACCCGTTCCACGCGGAGCCGGCTGTTGGGCCGCCGAGGTTGTGGAACTTGCTGCGGTAGAACAACAGTGGATCGTCATTGCTCGTAGTGACGTCGACGATCTCGCCGATGAAGATGATGTGGTCACCGCCGTCGTATTGCGCCCACGGTGTGCAGGACAGTGTTGCGGCTGCCCCGCAGAGCAGAGGGGCGGTCGGTCCGTCTGCCCATACCGGGCCTGGTACTTGCGGACGCCCCGCGAAGTGCATCGCGGTGTCGATCTGGTCGGTGCCGAGGATGTTCACCGCGAAGGGCGCGTCACTGAGGAATCCGCATGCCTTCGACTTGCGGGTCAGCGTCACCTGGCACAGTGCGGGTTCGAGCGATATCGAGGTAAATGCCGTCACCGTCGCGCCGTGGGGTTCGCCGTCCGTATTTCGGCAGGTGATGACCGTGACGCCGCTGGCGAACTGTCCGAAAATGTCACGTAGTGCGCGTGCGTCCATGCGTGGCCACCTGCTTTCGTTCGATTGGCCGAGTCGACTCGACTTCGGGGTACGGAAACAAGTTATGACTGCGGTCACAGGGCCGTCGATCCACTCAGCGAAGGGGCTATCCGCTCAGCGCAACGAGGAAACTGCGGAACCGATCAGGCCTCCCTGGTGATATAAATCACTGGAAGCGAAGTTCTCGTTGGTGCGCCCGCATCCTGGGGCGAACCCGGAGAGGTTGGTACGACTTTCGTGGAAAACACAAGCGATATACCCCGCTTCGAGGACTGGCATCATGTCCACGAAGCGGTCGCCGATGCATACTTTCCGCATGTGATGAAGCCGCTGGCAGCCGGGGCCGCACCTCGCGCGTCGCTGCGAAGTGTCGATCTCGGATCGTGCCGCATCACGCATATGGCGCTCGGCGGTGAAGTCACCGTGGTGTCGGAACACCCCGGCGCCTACGGCATCAACATTCCGGTCAGCGGCGAGATGACATCGGTGATCGAGCGGACCGAAGTGGTCTCCGGCGTGGGGCAGGCGACCGCGTGCCCGCCGAACGTCCGTACGGTGATTCCGCACTGGAACGCGGAGTGCCGCTTGATCGGATTCAAGCTCGACAAGGACTATTTGCGGCGCGAGATGGATCGTATTCTGGACCGGCCCGGCCGGCAGCTACCCTTGCAGCTCGACCTTCGCAGTGACGCCGCGCAGAGCTGGTTGAATTTCCTGCGCTCGACATTCGACCAGATCGAGTCCAATGACAACCTGTTACGTAACGACTTGATGCTCGCCCAGTTGTCCGGTGCGGTCACGACAGGGTTCGTCCTCGCTGCCGTGCCTGAGGAGGAACCCGGGCGGTTCACCGACCGTCCTCGCGTCGTAAAGCGTGTTCTTACAGCAATTCACGACGATCCCGCACGCGCGTGGACGCCGGGTGACTTGGCCGAAATTGCGGGAGTCAGTGTGCGAAGACTGCAACAGGCGTTTCGCGAGTACGTCGGCAAGACGCCCTTTGCCTACCTGCACGACGTCAGACTCGAATGCGCACACGAGGATCTGATCGTTTCGACCCCGCCGACAACGGTGCTGGACATCATATTCCGCTGGGGAATCACCCATTCCGGAAGATTCGCGGTCGAGTACCGTCGCAAGTACGGAGTCTCGCCCTCGCAGACTCTCGCGAGCTGAGTCACTCAGAGTGTGGCTCACCGCGAGTGTCACGAGACTCGAGCGTCACAATCGGCGTCAGGTGTCGGCGAGCAGTCGAGACCGCCGGGCGAGAGTGACTCCGATGCCTTCTGCCGCTGCGCGGACCGACGTGGCGTGCGTGTCGGGCCGGAAGCGGTGGGACGGGCCGGTCACGCTGATCGCCGCGACGACGTCCTCGCCGTCGCGGATGGGGGCGGCCACGCACACGATTCCGTTTGCGGATTCCTCGTATTCGTAGGCCACGCCCTCTTCGGTGATGCGGTCGAGCTGAATGTCCAACGGTCCGGGCAGGATGATGGTGCGCGGGGTGTAGCGGGGCAGCGGTGCGGAGAGCACCTGCTCTCGGAGGGCACTGTCGGCGTGGGCCAGCAGCACCTTGCCGATCGCGGTGCAGTGCACCGGCATCCGGCCGCCGATCCTCGATGGTGCGCTGGCCTGCCGGTGCCCGCCGATCTTCGAGAGGTACACGACCTCCGTCCCGTCGAGGACCCCCAGGTGCACCGTCTCGTGGGTGCGCACGTACAGATCCTCCATGAACGGGATGGCCACCTCGAGCAGGCTGCGCTCGACCGACGCCCGCATGCCCAGCTCGAATAACGATCCGCCGAGTCGGTAGCCGGCGCCGGTGCGGTCCAGCATTCGCACTGCCACCATGTCAGTGAGGACGCGGTGCAACGTGCCTTTCGGGATGGATGTCCGCCGGGCCAGTTCGGCCAGCGACAGGGTTGAGTCGTCGATGGTGAACGCGTGCAGCACCGTCATGACCTTGCCCAGCACAGTCGTGCGGTCGAACTCCTGATCAGACACTGCGAACATCACCTCCGTTGCCACCGGCGCTACCGCCCACGATACGGCGCGTTCGGCTCAGTGGAACGCAATGCTTGGCCGACGATCGCCCCGCGGCGACAGTGGAAGCACAATCCGTCCCCTTCACCCACGATCACATCGGGAAGTCAGATGAGCACACCTCAGGGCACCAGCCTGCCCACCACTACCGACGCGGTCACTGTAGCCGCCGAGCGGTTGAGCACCGCCGCCGCAACCTCCACGCCGTGCGCGCCGGTCCGCGACCTGATCGGTGCCGACGACGTCGCCGCGGCCTACGCCGTCCAGGAGCGGATCGTCACCGCCCGGATCGCCGCCGGAGCGAGCGTCGTCGGCCGCAAGATCGGCCTGACCTCCCCGGCGGTCCAGCAGCAGCTCGGCGTCGACCAACCGGACTTCGGGGTGCTGTTCGATGACATGCGCTGCCAGGGGAGCACCCCCATCCCGTTGTCCCTTCTGCTGCAGCCGAAGGTCGAGGCGGAGATCGCCTTCGTCCTCGCGGACGATCTGGTGGACGGGCCGCTCGACGACGCGCAGGTCCGCGCCGCCGTCGACTACGCGGTGGCCGCCCTCGAGATCGTCGACAGCCGAATCGCCGTTTGGGACATCACCTTCGGAGATACGGTCGCCGACAACGGGTCGAGCGGACTGTTCGTCCTCGGCGCCGACCGGCGCACCCTCGACTCCTTCGACCCGGTCGCCGCGCAGATGCAGATGCTCATCGACGACACCGAGGTATCGACCGGAACCGGCGCTGCCTGCCTCGGCGATCCGCTGCGAGCGCTGGCATGGCTCGCACGCACCGCACGCGAGTTCGGCCAACCACTGCTGGCCGGTCAGGTGATCTTGTCCGGGGCCCTCGGGCCGATGGCCGCCATCGACAGCGCCGGCACCGTCCGCGCCGACATCACCGGTCTCGGATCGGTCACCGCAACCTTCACCCAGGAGTGACAACCATGAGCGAAAGCACCCGCAAGGTCACCGTCGCGGTGATCGGATCCGGCAACATCGGAACCGACCTGATGATCAAGGTGATCCGCCACTCCGACGTCCTGCAGATGGGCGCGATGGTCGGCATCGACCCCGACTCCGACGGGCTCGCCCGCGCCCGCCGCCTCGGCGTCCCCACCACCTCAGACGGCGTCCCAGGCCTGCTGGAGTTGCCGAACTTCGACGAGATCGACGTGGTCTTCGACGCCACCTCAGCCAAGGCGCACGCCGCCAACGCCGCCCTGCTCGAACCGCTCGGCAAACGGCTGATCGACCTCACCCCGGCCGCACTCGGCCCGTTCGTGGTGCCGGCGGTCAACCTCGACGAACACCGGCACGCCGCCAACGTCAACATGGTCACCTGCGGCGGCCAGGCCACCATCCCGATCGTCGCCGCCGTCTCCCGCGTGACACCGGTCGCCTACGCCGAGATCGTCGCCTCCATCGCCTCGAAGTCCGCCGGTCCGGGCACCCGGGCGAACATCGACGAGTTCACCGAAACCACCTCCCACGCCATCGAAACCGTCGGCGGCGCCCGCCGCGGCAAGGCCATCATCGTCCTCAATCCGGCCGACCCGCCGCTGATCATGCGGGACACGGTCCTGTGCCTGATCACCGCTCCCGACCCGGCCACCCACGACGCCATCCGCGACTCGATCCAGACGATGGTCGAGCACGTCGCGACCTACGTGCCCGGCTACCGGCTCAAGCAGCAAGTCCAGATCACCCCGGTCCCGGACGGCCAACCCGTGCACACCCTGCTCGCGTCCGGGGACACGGCGGCACCCACCCACCAGGTGATGGTGTTCCTCGAGGTCGAAGGCGCCGCGCACTACCTGCCGGCCTACGCCGGAAACCTCGACATCATGACCTCCGCCGCGGTGCGCTACGCCGAATCCGTCGCCGACACGATCGCCGCCCCGACGGCAACCCAGGGAGCCACCCGATGACCACCAGGCTGTTCATCCAAGACGTCACCCTCCGCGACGGCATGCACGCCGTCCGCCACCGCATCACCCCCGACGACGTCGGAAAGATCGTGGCCGCGCTCGACGCCGCCGGTGTCGACGGCATCGAGGTAGCCCACGGCGACGGCCTCGCCGGCGGATCGCTGAACTACGGCCCCGGCAGCAACACCGACTGGGAATGGATCGAAGCCGCCGCCGCCAACCTCACCCACGCCCGGTTGACCACCCTGTTGCTGCCCGGCATCGGCACCATCGCCGAACTCGAACACGCCTACCGACTGGGCGTGCGGTCCGTGCGGGTGGCCACTCATTGCACCGAGGCCGACGTCGCCGCCCAGCACATCGGCAAGGCCCGCGAGCTCGGCATGGACGTGTCCGGCTTCCTGATGATGAGCCACATGACCACCGCACCCGAGCTCGCCGCCCAGGCCAAGCTGATGGAATCGTATGGTGCGCATTGCGTGTACGTCACCGACTCCGGTGGCCGGTTGACCATGGACGGGGTCCGCGACCGGGTCCGCGCCTACCGGGACGTGCTCGACGAGGGCACCGAGATCGGGATCCACGCCCACGAGAACCTGTCGCTGTCCGTGGCCAATTCCGTCGTCGCCGTCGAGGAGGGCGTCACCCGCGTCGACGCCTCCCTGGCCGGGCACGGCGCCGGCGCCGGCAACTGCCCGATCGAACCGTTCATCGCCGTCGCGGACCTACAGGGCTGGAAGCACAACAGCGACCTGTTCGCCCTCCAGGACGCCGCCGACGACCTCGTCCGGCCGCTCCAGGACCGGCCCGTTCGCGTCGACCGGGAAACCCTCACCCTCGGCTACGCCGGCGTGTACTCGTCGTTCCTCCGGCACGCCGAAGCCGCATCCCAGCGATACGGCATCGACGTGCGCACCATCCTCCTCGAGGTCGGCCGCCGCGGCCTCGTCGGCGGACAGGAAGACCTCATCGTCGACATCGCCCTCGACCTGC
>SEEV01000367.1 GCA_004211695.1 Rhodococcus sp. (in: high G+C Gram-positive bacteria) | reverse complement strand
ACCATCCGTCCTCCTCGTCCATGATCTCGCCCAGCACCGACTGTCAGTTCGAGCCCAGCCCCCCGACGGTCTGTGACTCAGGTCATATTAACTAGAACGTGTTCACCTGTCAAAGGTGGCCGTTCATCAGCATGAATCGTCCCACATTCAGCACACCGAGAGGGGCTGATTCGGCCGAATTTCCGGGGTGTCCACACGCTCCGGAACCCCTTCGCGCGTCGGGGGCATCGGCCGGTTCCAACGCCTAAGTGCTTATAGCACAAGAACTTTCGATGAACTGCGTGGGGTCCCGATACTGACGGTCCGCACCGCCGGAGGGACCCTCCGGCGGGGCCGGGCGGCGACGAGTTCCGTGGCCCGCGAACAGCGGCGATCGAACGGGTCGGCGACGGAAAACTAGAACACGATCTAGTCAATTCCGGCACACCGCTCGAACACCCCACCACGGTCACTCGGCCCCGACACCGCCACTGTCCAGTTGTCCTCAGTATCGCCCATCGCGGGTGCATTACCTGCGGAAACGATACTGAAACCACGTTCGTGTCGGCTCGCCGCCCCGGGAGTCGCAGATCAGCCCAGGTCGCGCAGCGCCGCGGAGGCCGAGAACATGGCAGCCGGATCGCGGTCGCCGAAGTAGTTCCCGAGTTCTGCCGCGAGCGCACCGGGCGTCCATCGACCGTCGGCCGCGTCGAAGCGCCGCTCGACGACCGGTGCCGCCATCAGTGCCACCATCGGGCCGTAGACGACGAAGACCTGCCCGTTGATCGAGTCGGCCGCCGGTGATGCGAGATAGGCGACCAAGGCCGCCACGTGCTCGGGTGACAACGGATCGATTCCCTCGGCGGGTGCCTCCCCGAAGACGTTCTCCGTCATCGACGTGCGGGCCCGGGGGCAGATCGCGTTGGCGCGGACGCCGTACCGGGACAGCCCTCGGGCCGCGGACAGCGTCAGCGCCGTGATGCCGGCCTTGGCGGCGCCGTAGTTCGCCTGCCCCTCGGGGCCCAGCAGCCCCGCCTCCGACGACGTGTTGACGATGCGCCCGTACACCGGCGCCCCGGCCTCCTTCGACTTCCCGCGCCAGTACGACGCGGCGGAGCGGCACAGCAGGAAGTGGCCACGCAGATGCACCTTCAGCACGAGGTCCCAGTCTTCGTCGGACATGTTGAACAGCATGCGATCCCGCGTGATGCCCGCGTTGTTCACCAGAATGTCGAGGCTGCCGAGCCGGATCTGCGCCGCCTCCATGATCGCGTCGGCGGTGGCCCGTTCGCCGATGTCGCCGGCGACGAACTCGACCTTCGCTCCCAGCCCCCGGATCTCCTCGAGCGTCTCTTCCACGGCGTCGTTCGCGACCAGGTCGTTGACGACGACGGACGCACCCGCGCGTGCCAGTGCGATCGCCTCGAACTTTCCGAGGCCGGAACCGGCGCCGGTCACGACACCGACCTTGCCGTCCAAGTTCACATCGTGATCGGTCGCAGCATTCATGAACACGCTCTCCTGGTTCTGTGCACTCGCGGCAGGTCGGAGACCACGCACGGCGGTAGGACGGACGTCACTGTAGAACGTGTTCTCATTCCGGGCAACAATCCTCAGGGATGCTCGGTCAGTGCGGCCCTCGGGCACTGGGCGATCGCGGTACGCACGTCTTCCTCCCGGTCAGCGGGAGGAATGGGACTGGAAATGTGCAGCTGATCGTCGTCGTCGAGCTCGAAGATGTCGGGTGCGATACCCACGCACACACCATTGGCCTCGCAACGGTCGAAATCGACTCTGACCTCCATGGCAACCCTCACTTCTCCTCGTCTCGTTCCTCGTGGATCCGGGTGCGGCCGGGCTGCGGCGCACACCGTTCCTGCGATAACACTAGAACCTGTTCCAGTCGTGTGCAATGATTCGTTCCACGACTGCGAGCACGCCTGCCGGGCACGCTTCGGGGCCGGCCGGGGCCGACTCCGCCATTGCACCGCAGAGACTGGAACCTGTGCCAGATTTCAGCTGATTCCGCTCTCGGACTGGAGAGGTATTTCGATGCACATCACCTACACACCGCAGCAGCAACAGCTGCGGGAAGAGCTGCGAGCGTATTTCGCGAAGCTGATGACGCCGGAGCGTCGAGAGGCACTGGCCGCCACCACCGGCGAGTACGGCGAGGGCAACGTCTACCGCGACGTCGTGGCCCAGATTGGCAGGGACGGCTGGCTGACCCTCGGGTGGCCCAGGGAGTACGGCGGCCAGGAGCGGTCGGCCATGGAGCAGTTGATCTTCACCGACGAGGCCGCCATCGCGGGTGCGCCCGTTCCGTTCCTCACCATCAACTCGGTGGCGCCGACGATCATGCACTTCGGCACCCCCGAACAGAAATCGTTCTTTCTTCCCAAGATCTCGGCCGGCGAACTGCACTTCTCCATCGGCTACTCCGAGCCCGAAGCGGGCACCGACCTCGCCAGTCTCCGCACCACCGCCGTCAAGGACGGCGACGACTACGTCATCAACGGCCAGAAGATGTGGACGAGCCTCATCGCGTACGCCGACTACGTGTGGCTGGCGTGCCGCACCGACCCCGACGCCAAGAAGCACAAGGGCATCAGCATGCTGATCGTCCCGACCACCGCCGAAGGGTTCTCCTACACCCCCGTCCACACGATGGCGGGTCCGGACACGAGCGCCACCTACTACCAGGACGTTCGGGTGCCCTCGTCCGCGCTGGTCGGCCCCGAACACGGCGGCTGGGCGCTGATCACCAACCAGCTCAACCACGAGCGCGTCGCCCTGACCTCCGCTGGGCCGGTCCTCACCGCCCAGCGTGAAGTGCGCGAATGGGCGCAGAACACCAAGTTGCCGGACGGGCGCCGCGTCATCGACCAGGAATGGGTCCAGATCAATCTGGCCCGGGTCCACGCCAAGGCCGAGTACCTCAAGCTGATGAACTGGGAGATCGCCTCGTCGACCGATCACGCCCCGGGCCCGGAGGCGGCGTCGGCCAACAAGGTCTACGGCACCGAGTTCGCCACCGAGGCATACCGGCTGCTGATGGAAATCCTCGGACCGTCCGCCACGCTGCGGCAGCACTCCCCCGGCGTTCTGCTGCGCGGGCGGCTCGAACGGATGCACCGGTCGTCGCTGATCCTCACGTTCGGAGGCGGAACCAACGAGGTGCAGCGCGACATCATCGCGATGACCGCCCTCGGCCTGCCCCCAGCGAAGCGTTAGGACTACGACCATGGACTTCACCCCCACCGAGGCCCAGCAGGATCTGGCCGGGCTCACCCGAGGAATCGTCTCGGACCTCGTCACCAACGAACGACTGCGTGAACTCGACAAGGCGGAGGATCGACTCGACCCCCGGCTGTGGTCGGCGCTCGCGTCGTCCGACGTCCTGAGCGCCGCACTGCCGGAGTCGGTGGGCGGCGACGGTTTCGGCGTCCTCGAGCAGTGCAGCATCCTCGTCGAACTGGGCCGCGCCGTCGCACCGGTCCCGTATCTGTCGTCGATCGTGATGGCGGCCGGAGCGATCGCGAAGTACGGGAACGAGCAGCAGCGTTCCGACTGGGGCGTCCCCGCCGCGACGGGAGCGAAAATTCTCACGGTCGCCCTCGACGAGGAACTGAACGACACCCCGGCAGCGCCCGTCACGCGCGCCGAACCCGGCTCGGACGGCTGGACACTCGACGGCACCAAGATCGTGGTCGACGCGGCGCCGTCCGCCGACCTGTTCCTGGTGCCGGCAACCACCCCGGACGGGGTGGCCGTCTTCCTCGTCCGCCCCGACGACGCCGGCGTGACCGTCACCCGCCAGCAGACCGTCGACCTGGCCAGCACCGGTGAGGTGAGTCTCCGCGGAGTCGCACTCGCCGGAGGTCGACTGCTCGGCACCGTCGACCAGGGCACCGAGATCGTGGACTGGCTCGTCGAGCGCGGCTCGGTCGGCGCCTGCGCCTACCAGTACGGCGTGCTCGACGAAGCCCTGAAACTCACCGCCGCCTATGCCCGCGAGCGGGTCCAGTTCGGAAGGCCCATCGGCAGTTTCCAGGCCGTCGCCCAACGACTCGCCGACGGCTACATCGACGTGAAGGGCGTCCGGCTCACACTCTGGCAGGCGGCGTGGCGGCTCAGCGAGGGACTGCCCAGCGAAGGCGACGTCCAGACCGCCAACTTCTGGGCGTCCGACGCGGGCCACCGGGTGGCGCACACCCTCGTCCACGTCCACGGCGGCGTCGGACTCGACGAGGACCACCCCGTGCACCGGTACTTCCTCGCCGCGAAGGCGCTCGAGTTCCGGCTCGGTTCGGCCACGCAGCAACTGCGGATCCTCGGCGCCGAACTGACCACCGTCCCGGCATGACCGCCACGCTCGCCCGCACGGTGTCGGACCTGCTGCTGGGCGTCGGGGACGCCGACGCCCAGGGGCTGTACTTCGAGGACCGATTCCTGTCGTGGTCCGAACACGTGCAGGCGAGTCTGCGGCGCGCCGCCGTCCTCGAGCACCTGCTCGACGACACCCGTCCCCGCCACTTCGGTGTGCTGATGGACAACGTCCCCGAGTTCTCGCTCCTCGCCGGGGCGGCGGCATTGTCCGGCGCCGTCCTGGTGGGCCTCAACACCACTCGACGCGGCGACGCGCTGGCCCGCGACGTCGCACTGGCCGACTGCCAGGTGGTCTTCACCGAATCGGGCCGCTCCGACCTACTGGGCGACCTCGACCTTCGTGTTCCCGTCGTCGACGTGGATTCGCCGGCATGGTCCGCCCTGCTCGCCGAGACGCGCGCCGACTTCACGCCGAGGGTCGCCGCGGCCGACGACCTGTTCATGCTCATCTTCACGTCGGGCACCAGCGGCGACCCGAAGGCGGTCCGGTGTACGCACGCGAAGATCACCGGCCCCGGCGTCATGCTCGCCGAGCGGTTCGGGCTGTCCCCGGACGACGTCGTGTACATGTCGATGCCCATGTTCCATTCCAACGCCATGATGGCGGCGTGGTCCGTCGCGCTCGCCGGACACAGCTCGATTGTCCTGCGGCGCAAGTTCTCCGCATCGAACTTTCTGTCCGATGTCCGGAAGTTCTGCGTCACTTACGCCAACTACGTCGGAAAGCCGCTGTCGTACGTGCTGGCGACCCCGGAACTGCCCGACGACGCCGACAACACACTCCGGGTGATGTACGGCAACGAGGGGTCTGCGCCCGCTGTCGCCGCGTTCTCGCGCCGCTTCGGCACCGCGGTGGTCGACGGGTTCGGTTCCACCGAGGGCGGCGTCGCCATCTCCGCCACACCTGGGGCTCCCGCCGGTTCGCTGGGCAAGCTCCCCGAAGGGATAGCCATCCTCGATCCCGAGACCGGAAACGCCTGTCCGCCCGCCGAGTTCGATCCCGCCGGCCGGGTGGTCAACGCCGAGGCCGCGACCGGTGAACTCGTCAACCTGGCAGGGTCGGGGGCCTTCGCGGGCTACTACAACAACCCCGAGGCCGACGCCGAACGGATCCGCGACGGCCGGTACTGGAGCGGCGACCTCGCATACCGGGACGCGGCCGGGTTCGTGTACTTTGCGGGACGCAGTTCCGGGTGGTTGCGCGTGGACGGCGAGAACATCGGCGCGGCGCCCATCGAGCGGATCCTGCTGCGTTACGACGGGTTCGCGCAGGTGTCGGTGTATGCAGTACCCGACGTCGAGGTCGGGGATCGGGTGATGGTCGCGGTCGTCCCGACTCGCGACTTCGATCCCGTCGCGTTCACCGAATTCCTCGACGCGCAATCCGATCTGGGGCCGAAACAGCGCCCCAGCCTGATCCGCGTGTGCGCCGAGTTCCCGCGGACCGCCACGTTCAAGGTCCTTACCCGGGTACTGAGCGCCGAGGCGGCGAACTGTGCCGATCCTGTGTGGGTTCGCGAAGGGTCCGGCTACTCCCCCACGTGAGTGGCAAAGTGTGCTGACGCATACTTTGCCACTCACCTGGGCTAGCGGAAGCTGTCGAGGCGGGACACTGCCGAATCGAACCCCTTGACGAGTTCGTCCATCACCTCGGCCACCGGACGGATCTCGTTCATCCGGCCCACGATCTGCCCCACCGGCATCGCGACGACATCCGGATTCTCGGACGCCGCGATCCGCTGATGCGCCTCGCTGACCAGAAGATTCTGCAGCGGCATCGGCAGCGGTGCCGGCGCTTCGGGCTTCGACCAGGCGTCGGTCCACTTGGTCTTGAGCAGGCGCGCGGGCTTGCCCGAGTAGATCCGGGACCGCACCGTGTCGGCGGACGTCGCACCGAGCAGAGCGCGCTGGATCGCCGACGGACCCTCGGACGAGGCGCTGCCGAGTTTGTACTCGGAGGTGGTGAGCCAGTACGACCCCATCCACACCCCGCCCGCCCCCAGCGCCAGCGCAGCGGCGACCTGGCGTCCACTGCCGATACCACCGGCCGCGAGGACCGCGGCGGAATCACCGACGGCATCGACGATCTCGGGAACCAGCACCATCGACGCGATCTCACCGGTGTGCCCACCGGCCTCGTACCCCTGCGCGATGACGATGTCGACACCGTTCGCGACGTGCCTGCGCGCGTGCT
>SEEV01000044.1 GCA_004211695.1 Rhodococcus sp. (in: high G+C Gram-positive bacteria) | reverse complement strand
CAGCTGCTCAACGACACGAACACCGTCTACCCCGGCACCGCCCTCGCCCTGCGCTACAGCACCAAACCCCACCGGTGACCGAACATCAATTCCTGCACCATGTCAGGAGTCCTGGACCTCGGCGGGGAATCCGCCCCACCGAGGCCGTCGCAAGGTCAGAAGATGAGCACGGACAGCGCGGTGGACAGGATCAGGCCCGACACGACGGGCACGAAGCATTTCCGGGCCAGTTCGAGGACGGGCACACGGGCAAATCCGGCCACCGCGATCAACGACGACCAGGCGACGAGCGTTCCGCCGCCGGACCAGATGTTCCCCATCTGACCGATCGCAGCGAGCGTGGCGGGGTCCATTCCCACCGCGGGCCCGAGCGCGCCGGCCAGTGAACCGGTGAGCGGCAGTCCGGTGAATCCGGAGCCCTCGAGGCCGGCGATCATGCCGATCGCGAGAATGCCGAACGACGTGACGAACGCGTTCTGCGGCAGGTGGGACTGTGCGGCGTTCACCAGGTCGAAGAGCAACGTCGGACCGGTCGCGTCCGCGGGGAGACCGAGAATGGCGGCGGAGAAATCACCGTTGCCGATGAAGAAGAACCCGGCGATCGGGATCACGATGCCCATCGCCTTGAACGCGAAGACCAGGCCGTCGATGAGGTGCTCGGACGTCGTTTCGAGAAAGCCCTTCTTGTCGTTGGTCGCGGCGGCGGCGAACAGGATCAGTGCTGCGATGCCGCCCACCATCGCCGCCGCGTCGCCGCCCTTGAGGTCGGGCACGAGATCGGTGAACTTGCCGACCATGAGGTAGACGATGAATGCGAGATACGCGGTGGGCACGAGCACTGCGAAAGTCTTTGCCGCGCGGATGCTCTTGAACGTCTCGTCGATGACCTGCCGCGCGGACGCCGTGACCGGTTCCGCCAGAACCGTCGTCGTAGTGGGGGACGTGGTCGCGGCCGCGCCGGTGGTGACGGTCGTCGCGGCCTCGGCCGGTCGCCGGTTGCTCGTGCCCCCGCCGGTGGGCATCGAGTCGCCCTCGGGTGCGCTGCCGCCGGGCTTGCCGAAGTCGCTCTCCGCGCGGGACTCCCAGTCGGTGAGCAGTTCCGGTGCGGGACGGCGCATGTGCCTGCGTTGCGTGAAGTAGGCGATGAGGAGCGCGGTGAGACCGACGATCAGGGACATCACCAGGGCGCGGTCCGCGACGACGTCCGGGTCGACACCCGCCGACTTCGCCGACAGGCCCGGTGCCACCTTGATGATGTAGTCCGAGGACAGCGCCATTCCCTGCCCGCAGATGGCGATCGCCATGCCGACGGCCATCGGGGGAAGCCCGGCGCGAATGGCGACGGGAATGAGGACCGCCCCGATCAACGGAACGGCGGGGGTGGGCCAGAAGAACAGCGAGATCGTGTAGGTGACGACGGCCAGCACGATGAAGCTGCTCGTGCCGCCGCGCATGACGCGCCGGAACGGGGCGACCATCAACCGGTCTGCCCCCATCTGCCGCAGTGCGCCGAGCATCGCCGTCACCAAGGAGATGATGAGGAAAATGTTGAACAGTTCGCGGGCAGCGACGAGGCTCGCGTTGAAGATCGACGCGAGACCGGTGACGAGGCTGTCGGAGAACACGAACGCGGTCAGGAACGTGCCGATGACGGCGGGGACGACGATGTTCTTCCGCATGAGCATCGTCCCGAGGATGACAATGATGCCCCCGAGATACACCCAGTGTGCGGCGGTGAGACTTACATCCACGGTGCGCCCCTTCGAAATAGGTACAGACTAGTGGCACTAGTCACAGTGCAGTGATAGTGCGCGGGGCATTTTCCAGGGTCAACGTCCAGAGTGCACATCGATAACCAGCGTATTTGTGCATTGTGCCCGGCATTTTTCGCCAGGATTGCTTGTTGTCACGCACAAGTAAAGGAATGCTCGACGGAAGTCATTTCTCGGAATCTTGCGTTCATAATCAGGTTTGCCTAACCAAAGTAATTTGGCGGGTGCGGCATAGGTTCGCGGCGGGAACTGGCATCGCCGGAACACGAATTCTCGGACGAAAGCGGACTCTATGAACACGGCGATCGGTCAGGCTCGGATTGCACCAACCGGTGAAGAACGCGGACCCGGCACGTCGCCCGCGCTGGCGGCGCTGCTGGCCGGAACCTTCGTCGGCACCGTGAGCAACAACATCGTCAACGTCCCGTTGAACGCGATCCTCACGGACTTCGACGCCGGCCTCGGGAGCGGGATCCTCGTCGTCGTCGGATTTCTCCTGACCTTCGCGGCGACGATGCCGCTGGCCGGCTGGATCGGTGATCGGTTCGGTCGCCGGCGCGTCTACTGCGCGGCGTTGCTCGGCACCGCGGTCTGTTCGCTCGGCGCGGCACTCGCGCCGTCGCTGCCGGTGCTCGTGCTCTGGCGGTCGCTCGGGGGAATCGCCGCGGCCGCGTTCGCGCCGGCCGTCATGGGACTGATCGCGTGGCTGTTCGGGCCTGCGCGACGGGCGCGCGCCGTCGGCGCCTGGGCGGCGGTGAACGGGATCGGTCAGGCAGTGGGGCCGTCCATGGGCGGAATCGTCAGCGACTGGTGGGGCTGGCGGTGGGCGTTCGTGCCACTCGTCCCGGTGGCCCTGATCGGATTTGCCGCGACACTCCGCTACATCCCGCGGTACCCCGGCAAGAAGATGCGACTCGACGTGATCGGGGCGTCGGCCATCACGCTCGGGGCGGTGCTGCTGATTCTCGGCATCACCACCGTCTCGCAGGACCAGATTCCGGTGTGGGCCAGAGTCGCCACGCTCGGCGGCGGTGTCGTCGTCACGGCCGGGTTCGTCCTCCATTGCCGGCGGACTTCGAATCCCTTCGTGCCCATCGACCTCGTGATCGAGTCGAGGTTCCTGCGGAGTGCGCTCGCCGCGTTCACCCAGATGTTCGCTCTCGGAGCGGTACTGCTGGCGCTGCCGCTCTACCTGACCGGCTCAGGCAGTTCGACGACGCAGGCCGGGTTGATGCTGTTCGTGCTGCCGGTCGTCATGACCTGCGTGGCGCCCGTCGTCGGGCGTCTCGTCGACAGGATCGGGGCCCGTGTGGTGATGCGTTCCGGTCTTGCCGTCCTGATCGGTAGTCAAGTGGCACTGGCGATCACGCTGTCCTACGGCGCCCGGAATCCGTTCGCCGTCGGCGCGGTGCTCGTGGTGGCCGGAGTGGGAATCGGGATGGTCCAGACGCCCGCGGCGGCCGGTTCGACTCGATCGCCCGCGGGGGCGGTGGGAACGGGTCTGGGACTGTTCAACCTGATCCGGTTCGGCGGCTCGGCCGTCGGCGCCGCCTGGGTGGGCGTGGCGGCGCACCTGGCGGCCGATCCGTACGGACTGCTGTTCGCGGTGGCTGCCGTCGTCGCGCTGGCCGGATTGGCCGGGACATTCGTCGGTGAAGACCCGGTGGCCGCCTGAGAGCTATCGGGTCACGATCTCGTGGTTGACGGTGTCCTGCACCTGCGACAGTAGATCGAGCCGCAGTGCCAGCCACAGGGTGAACTGGTTCTCGGGTTCCCGGATGTCCATGCCGATGAGCCGTGACGTGCGATCGAGCTTGGCGATCATGGTGTTCCGGTGAATCCGCAGGCGCCGCGCGGCCGCATTGATGTTGCCGCCCTCTTCGAGATAGGCGAAGAGCAACTCCTCGGTGTCGGCGTGCGAACCCGACGCCCGGAGGGGACCGAGGACGTCGCGGATGAGCCGTCGACTCTCGTCGGTGTCGGTCGCGCGGGCGAGCACACTGAATCCGCGCAGGTCGTTGTAGGCCACCGAACCGGACAACCCGAGCCGCTGGGCGATGCCCAGGGTGATGCGGGCCTCGCGGTAACTCTCCCCGATATCGCGCGCACCTGCCGCGGGACGGCCGTGGGCCACCGGAATCCGCTGACCCAACCGGGTTTCCAGATCGAGCGACATGGCGTGCGCGTACTCGCTGATTTCCGATTCGACCGCCGGGGCGTCGGCGGAACTCAGGGAGCGGATCACCACGAGCACGTCTCCGATGACGGTGACGTGCGAACGGACGTCAGGTCGGGGCAACACACCGGCGGCGTACCGCGCGAGCCGCACCATGCTCGCGCCGGGCCGTCCCGCCGCCCGGTCGACGAGACCGGGCGCGACGAAGACGATGTAGTGCAGGTCCAGATCGATCTCGTGCAGAGCGGCCCGTGTGCGCAGATCGTGGTCGTTGGCGAAGTTGCCGTGCACCAGGGCCTGCACGAAATCGCCGCGCGCCCGCTCCTCGGCCTCGTCCACGCTGCGCTGCCGGAGCATCTCGGTTCCGATGATCGTCCCCGCCTGCTCGACGACCACCCGGTGCTGCGCGATGTCGTGCCGGCGTGGATTCGCCCCGGACACGACGACCACCACCCAGCCCTCGTACCGGCCCGCCAGTTGCATGGCCCCGGCGACCGCGGTCGTGGGTGCGAACAGTCCGTCCGGAGATTCCAGGCGGATCACGTGAACGTTGTGCATCCGTGCCGGTGGTGATTCCTCGAGCCGCGGCAGGGCGTCCGCGAGGGCGTCCAGCAGCGCAACCGTTCCCGCCGCCTCGGCGTCCGGTAGACCGGCGTGGGCGAGAAGCCGTCCCCGCACGTCCAGGGCGACGGCGACATCCGAGGTCAGAGCCGCGACCTCGCGAATCAGCATCGGCAGACCCGCGCCCCGGTGCAGTAGCCCGGCGAGCGACTGATGGACGGTGAGTGCGTACCGCATCACGTGCGCTTCCTGGGTGAGCGCGCGCTCGGCGAGGAGCCGGTTGAGAGCGGTGAAACCGACCGGAAAGCCCAGTTCCACCACGGTGAGTCCGGTCGGCCAGACCGTGCCCGCGGGAGCCGACCCGTCGACGAGGAGAACTCCGGCACCCCGCGCCACCAGCGACTCGAGTTCACGTCCGTGCGCGGACAGGGTTTCGGGCCGGGTGTACACGGCGACCTCGGTGAGGGAGTCGGGGCGGCTCATCACCTCGCCCCACGGCAGGCACCACGTCACCGGTCCGGTCAGGGCATCCGTGCCCGACAGCAGGCGCGCCGACGCGAGCAGGGGTTCTTCCAGCAGGCCGCGTAACGACAATCGTTCGTCCTCCGCGTTCGGTGTCGTGGTGTCTTCCACTACGAGCCCCTCCTCGGGTGACGTCGAAAGTGCAGTATGGCGGAGCGCTCGGCTGCATTGCCTATGCACTATGCCCTGGTTTTGGAGATTTTTTCGGATAGTGTGACTATGTTCCGCCGGCGATGCCGGTGATAGAAATCGGTGCATCACTTCCTCCCGCAACGCAACGGAGAAGACAATGCATCAGGTTCACCGAATCACCCTCGACGACGCGCTCCCACTGCTCGCCGCGGGACGCGCGAAGGCCGAGGAAATCGGCGTCAAGCAGACCCTGTGTGTCTGCGACGACGGCGGCAACGTGCTGGCCCTGCACCGACTGCCGGGAGCGCGCCTCACCGGCGTCGACATCGCGATCGCCAAGGCGTTCACCGCGGCCGGCCACGAGCGGGCCACCCACCTGTTCAACGAGGCGCCCGACGGACCCGCGCTGCCCGGGAACGAAGCCTTCGGGATCAGCCAGATGCTGCCGGGCAAATTCGCGGTCTTCGTGGGCGGGTTTCCCCTCGTCTTCGACGGCCAGATCGTCGGGGGCATGGGTATCAGTGGCGGAAACGGCAAGCAGGACAAGGCGGTCGGAGCGGCAATGCTGGCCGAGTTCGACGCACTCACCGTAGTGCGCAGCTGATCGCCCGCGATGTGCCGACACTGTGCACATCGAAACCGTTGGAACACAGTCATTTCGAACGTGGTCGCGTCGACCGCGAGTCGATACCGTCGAATTCACTCCAGTCGGAGCATCCCCATCCATTCCCATTCTCGAGGAAGACGAGGCACATCATGACCGAACTTCTAGGCCGGGACGAATTCCGCACAGCCCTGGAGAACGCCATCAAGGGCCGCGAGGCGAAGAACGCGTCGTTCAGCAAGGCGTGGGCCGAGGGCAAGCTCGAGAAGCACCACTTCGCACGCTGGGCGGAGAACCACTACCACTACGTCGGCCCCTTCGCCGACTACCTGGCGAACATCTACTCGAACACTCCCGACACCTTCACCAATGCAAAGGATTTCACCCTCCAGAACATGTACGAGGAGGAGCTGGCCGACATCCGGCACACCGACCTCCTCATCAAGTTCGCCGAGGCGTGCGGCACCACGAAGGAGCGCGTCGAGGATCCCTCGAACATGAGCGCGATCACCCGCGGTCTGCAGTCCTGGTGCTACGCGGTGTCGCAGCGCGAGCACTTCGTCGTCGCCACCGCGGCGCTCGTCGTCGGACTCGAATCGCAGGTTCCGAGCATCTACAAGAAGCAGATCATCCCGCTGCGTGAGGTGTACGGGTTCACCGAGGACGAGATCGAGTTCTTCGACCTGCACATCACGTCCGACGTCGTGCACGGTGAGCGCGGATACCAGATCGTGCTCGACCATGCGGACACGCCGCAGCTGCAGCAGCGCTGCCTGCAGCTCGTGCAGTGGGGAGCCGAGATGCGCTTCTCGTACACGAAGGGGCTCTACGACACCTACGTGGCACCCGACCTCGAGCTCGCGACCGCCTGACCGTGCGAATGGAGGGGCCCGGACGATCGGGCCCCTCCAGGCGCAGGCATCTCGCCCGACAGGAGAGAACGATGGACCTCGACACCGGCTACGAGGAAGACCAGGACCTGTGCCAGCCGACCTACGCGGTGAAGGTCGAGGACGACGTCGTCTACGTGGATCTCACCCGCAGCCCCGATTACGCCGAGACCGCGGCCTCGCCCGCCGAAGTCGACTGAGAGCGAGTGACACCATGACGCTGAACACCATCGTCACCGTCGGTGCCGGCCAGACCGCCGCCGTTGCCGCACGCACCCTGCGGCGCCGAGGATTCGACGGCAGGATTCTGCTCGTCGGCGACGAACCGCATGCGCCGTATCAGCGCCCACCTCTGTCCAAGGAATTCCTTGCCGGGCAGGAGGACCTAGAATCCTTGATGCTCCTTCCCGACGCATGGCGCGAGAAGCAGGACGTCGAACTCCTCACCGGAACCGCAGTGACCCGGATCGACTCGCAGACCGGGGCGGTGGAATTGTCCGACGGACGGCGAATCTCGGCCGATGCCGTGCTCTTCGCGACGGGCGGGCGGCCGCGGACGATGCCGGTGACCGGTTCGGCGCCCGAACGGGTGCACTACCTGAGAACGATCGACGACGCCGAGCGGCTGGCCGACCAACTCCGCCCCGGCGCGCGGCTGGTGCTGATCGGCGGAGGATTCGTCGGGCTCGAAATCGCCGCCACCGCACGAACCCTGGGAGCGGAGGTCACGGTTCTCGAAGCGGACCCGGTCCCGCTCGCTCGTATCCTCGGACCCGAGATGGGCGAGGTCTGCACTCGATTGCAGCGGGACAACGGAGTCAGCGTCCGCGGCGGTGTGCGAGTCGACACCGTGACGACGCGACCAGAAGACGTACTGATCACACTGGAAGGCGGAGAAGTGGTTCCGGCCGACGTCGTGGTGGTGGGAATCGGGATCGTCCCCAACGTCGAGGTCGCGCAGGCCTCCGGACTGGCAGTCGACGGCGGAATTCTCGTGGACGCACAGGGCCGGACGTCGGTTCCGCACGTGTACGCCGCCGGCGACGTGGCAGCACGTTTCTCCCACGCGGCCGGAAGACACGTGCGCGTCGAACACTTCGACAACTCGAGCAAACAGGGAGCGGCGACCGCGAATCTGATGCTGGGACGCGTCGGTGTCGTGGACCCCGCCCACTGGTTCTGGTCGGATCAGTTCGGTAAGAACCTGCAGTTCGCCGGCACCGCCCGCTACACCGATCTGGTGTTCCGCGGCAGCGCCGACAACGGCGAGTTCACCGCCTTCTACCTGGACGGCGGGGTGGTGCGCGGCGCCTTCGCGCTCGACCGCGGTGAAGAGATCAGTGCGGCAAGGGAACTGATCGGACGGTCGATCGAGCCGTCGCGGCTCGCGGACGAGGACGTCGACCTGTTCGACCTGATGGATGAAGACGACGAGGAACTGGTGACGGTGTCATGATCGAAGGACTCAATCTCGTCGACGGGCAGTGGGTCCCGTCGTCGTCCGGGGCGACGTTCGAGCGACGCAACCCCGCCGACCACGACGACGTGATCGGTGTGTTCCCTGATTCGACCGCAGCGGACGTGGATGCCGCCGTGAGCGCGCTGGCCAAGGCGGCGCCGCAGTGGGCAGCGACACCCCCCGAGCGCCGCGCCGCAATCCTCGAGGCCGCGGCCGCGCACCTCGAGGCGCGGGCAGGCGAACTCGTCGACGAACTCGTCCGAGAAGAGGGCAAGACCCGCGCCGAGGCCACCATGGAAGTCGGTCGTACCCCGATGAACCTGCGCTTCTACGCCGGTGATGCGCTTCGCACCACCGGCAGCACCTATCCCACCCCGGGTGACGGACTCGTCATCACCCTGCGTGAACCCGTCGGCATCGTCGGAGCGATCACCCCGTGGAACTTTCCGCTCAACATTCCCTCACGCAAACTCGGACCTGCGCTCGCGGCGGGAAATGTCGTGGTGTTCAAGCCGTCCGAACTCACACCGCTGATGGGTCAGCGTCTCGTCGAGGCGTTGCTCGCAGGTGGGCTTCCGGCCGGGGTTATCGCCCTGGTTCAGGGTTCCGGGCGGGCCGGAGCGGCAGTCGCGGCGGACGAGCGCATCGATGCCGTCACGTTCACCGGTTCCACCGAGGTGGGTCGCGCTATCCACGCGGCGGTCGGACCGTCTCGCCGCAGTCAGCTCGAGATGGGGGGGAAGAACCCTGTCGTGGTGCTCGACGACGCCGACGTGGACAAGGCGGCGGCGCTGATCGTCAAGGGCGCGTTCGGGTTGTCCGGGCAGGCGTGCACGGGCACCAGCCGGGTGATCGCGGTGGACGAGATCCACGACCGGTTGCTGGACCGCGTGGTGGAGCTCGCCGAAGGGATCGGCGTCGGCCCGGGCGCGGACCCTGGTGTGGGCATGGGCGCGCTGGCGAGTGCGGGGCAACTCGCCAAGTTCCTCGAGTACGTGCAGATCGGTCGCGACGAAGGCGCCGAACTGGTCTGTGGTGGAGTGAGTCTCGACGAGGGGAACGGCTATTTCGCCGTCCCGACCGTGTTCGCCGGCGGCAGGCCGGACATGCGCGTGGTCACCGAAGAAGTGTTCGGCCCGCTGCTGGTCTTCCTGCGGGCGTCCGGCTTCGAGGAGGCGGTCGCGCTGGCGAACGACACGGAATTCGGACTCAGTGCCGGAATCGTCACCAACGACGTAACAAGGGCCCTCGCGTTCGCCGGCCGGTCCGAATCGGGTCTGGTGAAGATCAACCAGCCCACCACGGGCATGAGCATGAACGCGCCCTTCGGCGGTTACAAGTCATCGAGCACACAGACCCACAAGGAACAGGCGGGGGACTCGATGATGCAGTTCTATCAATCCGAAAAGACCGTCTACCTCAGCCCTTCGGCCTGAGACGTACCTGTCGACAGAGGGAGAAGACCATGGAATTCACTCGCGTTGCGCGCTCCGGACAGGTTTCCGAAGGCATCGTGCGCCGCTTCTTCGCCGGCGAACACGAGTTCGCCGTGGCGCGTCTGAACGGGAAGGCCTACGCCACGTCGAACTACTGCACGCACCTGGACTGCCTGTTGTCTTCGGGGAAACTCGTCGACGACGGCATCGGATGCTCCTGCCACGGCAGCGTATTCGACCTGGAGACCGGCGAACCCGTGTGCCCGCCGGCGACGGTGGCGATCAAGACGTATCCGGTGGAGGAACGGGACGGCGAGATCTACGTCGGTATCGACCCCGACGACACCAGTTCCATCCCGCGTCGGCGGGCCGCGCGGGGGTGCATGAAGTGAACCCGCGACCGTCCACTCTCTCCGCCGACGGCATGGTCTCGTCCAGTCATCCCGCGGCGAGCACGGTAGGTGCGCGCGTGCTGGCCGACGGAGGCAACGCGATCGACGCGTCGCTGGCCATGGCCGCGATGACCTGGTTGACGTTGCCGGGACAGTGCGGGATCGGCGGCGACGCGTTCGCCGTCGTCCGCGAACCGGACGGATCGGTGTGGACGGTCGGGGGCAGCGGCTTCGGTCCCGACGGCGGCGACGTGGAGTTCTACACCGAACGCGGGTTGCGGTCGATTCCTCTCGACGGGGCATTGGCGGTGGCCGTTCCCGGAGCCCCGGCCGCCCTCGGCGCCCTGCACGCCGGTGGCGCGACCCGCTCGCTGGACGATCTCTGGGCGCCTGCGGTGCGCGCGGCGGAGAAGGGGCTGCCCTGCTCGGCGAAAACCCGCGAGGACGTGCGAGAAGCGCAGACCGCGATCGCAGACGACCCCGGCCTGCGTGCGGTGTATCTCCCCGACGGCCGGTTGCCGCAGGTCGGTGAGCTGCTGCCGCAGCGCGACCTGGCCCGATCGATCCGTGCGCTCGCGCGCGATATCCACGGCTTCTACACCGGCTCCTTCGCGCAGCAGTCCGTCGAAGCGCTGCGCGCCGGCGGGGCACCGTTCAGCGGGGAGGAGTGGGCGGCCGGCGCCGGCGTGCGGGCGGAGGCTGCGATCAGCGGGCACTACGCCGGCGCGGTCATCCACCAGACTCCGCTGCCCACACCCGGATGGATGGTGCTCCAACAGGCGGCGCTGTGCGACGGCGTGGTGGGCTTCTCGCCGTGGCTCACCGCCCCGGCCGTCGATCGCATGGCGCGGGCCGCGCGACTCGCCTTCGAGGACCGGCTCGCGACCTGCGGCGCCGGCGACGACGGGTGGAAGGCGGTGCTGGAGCCCGCAGCGGTCGGGGCGGCGAGAGCCCGGCTGGACGGCCACCGGGCGTCGTCAGGGGCCTTCAGCGTGACCGCCGGCGACACCACCTCGACGGTCGCGGTGGACTCCGAAGGCCGTGCCGTCAGTTTCATCCACTCGCTCGCCTTCACGTTCGGCGCGAAGACGACCGTCCCCGGCACCGGAGTGGTGCTGAACAACCGATACGGCCGCGGGGCCTACCTGATCCCGGGACATCCCAACTCGGCGGCGCCCCGCCGCAAACCGCTGCACACCCTCAACGCGTGGGTGATCACCGATACGTCCGGGAACCTCCTGCATGTCGGCAACACCCCGGGCGGCGACGGCCAGGTGCAGTGGAACATGCAGCTGATCTCGCACCTGCTCGACCACGGACTCGACCCGGCGGAGGCCGTCGCGGCGCCACGTTTCACGGTCTTTCCCGGAAGCGACGCCGATGTGGTCGGTCGCCCGGCGGAACTGCGGTGCGAGTCGCGAGTGCCCGAAGAAGTGCGCAGTGAACTCCGGGCCCTCGGACACGACGTCACACTGCAGGGGCCGTGGGCCGCGGGCGGAAGCGCTCAGATCATCTCCGTCGACCCCGGGCGCGGTCTGCTGTCCGGCGCCGCGGACCCTCGCCAGGAAGGAATCGCGCTCGGTGTCTGAACAGGAATCCGTCGCCGCTGGCCCGCGACCCCAGGGCCGCTACATTCCCGCCGTCGTGCACGGCGGAATCGCCTACAGCGCCGGGATGACACCACGCCGCGACGGTGAACTGACCGTCACCGGCATCGTCGGAAGGGACCTGGACGTCCCAGAGGTCCGGGAGGCCGCAGGGTTGGCGGCGAGAAATGCGATCGCCGCCATCGCCGCGGCCGTCGGCGGCACGGCGGCCATCTCCCGGTGCCTGCGCATGAGCGTCTTCATCGCGTGTACCCGGGACTTCCACGAGCTGTCCGCGGTGGCCGACGGCGCGTCCGACGCGCTGGTCGAGAGCCTGGGACCCGAGGCTCTGCCGGTGCGCAGTGCGATCGGCGTGTACGCCCTGCCGTCCGGTGCGCCCGTGGAGATAGAGCTCACAGTGGCGGTATCTCCGTAGACCCGGCACCGGGCACGCGGGTATAAATACATCTTGTGTCTATGTTGTATTCCGCCGCGGAGCAGGCCTATCGCGAGGTCAAGGAGCTCATCCTGTCGGGCGGTCTGCCCGGCGGTGAACTGATCAGCGAGGGCGAGATCGCCGGACGGATGGGCCTGAGCCGCACCCCCGTGCGCGAAGCCTTCCTCCGCCTCGAGGCCGAGGGCTGGATGCGGCTGTACCCGAAGCGCGGCGCCCTGATCGTGCCCGTCGCGGACGGCGAGGCGGAACACGTGGTCGACGCCCGGCAACTCGTCGAGACGCACAGCGTCCGGCTGCTCGCTGACCAGCCCCGCACCCGGGAACTGCTCGTCGCGCGCCTCCGCGAGAACCTCGTGGAACAACGGGAGATCGCCGAGCGAGGCGACGTCGCCGCGTTCAGCGCCGCGGATGCCGACTTCCATCGGATGATCGTCGAGGCCGGGGAGAACCCGCTGCTCGCGACGTTCTACTCCAGCATCCGTGAACGGCAGCGCCGGATGACGGCCCACTCGATCACCCGCGATCCGGGCCAATTGCCCCGGATCATCGCCGACCACGAGAACTTGACCGAACTCGTCGAAGCGGGTGACGCCGCCGGGTTCGACGCCGCGGTGCTCGTCCACATGCGCCAGGTCCACGCACTCAATCCGAGAGGAGTCGCGCGATGACCGTCGTCCGGGACAACCCCGCGGACACTGCCGTCGAGCCGGTGTCGTCGCCACGGCACTGGATGCTGGTGGCCGCGACGATGTTCGCGGTGGCGTGGGGCGGCAACGAATTCACTCCGCTGCTCGGGATGTACCGCACGGATCACGGCTTCTCAGCGGTGACCGTCGACCTGTTCCTCTTCGCGTACGTGCTGGGGATCGTCCCCGCACTGCTGCTCGGCGGCCCGCTGTCCGACCGGCTCGGGCGGCGTCCGATCCTGCTGCCCGCCCCCGTTCTGACGATCGTCGGGTCGATGCTGCTCGCGTTCGGCTCCGACTCGGCGGCCCTGCTGATCGTGGGACGCATCCTGTGCGGCGTCGCGCTCGGGCTCGGCATGGCAGTGGGCGGCAGCTGGGTGAAGGAACTGTCGACCGCGCCGTGGGATCCCGCCGCCGGCGCCGGCGCACGTCGGGCCGCGATGAGCCTGACCGGCGGATTCGGTCTCGGCGCGGGCGTCGCCGGTGTCCTCGCCCAGTGGGCGCCGCTGCCGAGCGTCCTGTCTTACGCCGTGCACAGCGCGATCGCCGTCGGTGCCGCCGTCGCGCTGTGGCGGGCCCCCGAGACCCGCGCGGCCCAGCCAGTGTCCGAACGAGTCTCCCTCGTCCGCGACCTCGCGATCCCGTCCGCCTCCCACAAGCGGTTTCTCTTCGTGATCGCTCCGCTCGCGCCATGGGTGTTCGGTACGGCGGCCGCCGCCTACGCGGTGCTCCCGTCGCTGATGTCCCGGAACACCGGTGGGCTGCCGCTCGCGTTCTCCGCGCTCATGTGCATGGTCGGCCTCGGGGCGGGCTTCGCCATCCAGGCGCTCGGTCGCAAGATCGACACGCCCCGCAACGCGCGCGCCGTCGTGGTGTCGCTCGTCTTCGTCCTCGCAGGAATGGTCGCGGCCGTCGTCGCCGCGTCCGCGCTGACCGTTCCGCTCGCACTCGTCGCCGCCGTCGTGCTCGGCTGCGGATACGGCATGGCCATGGTGTCGGGACTGCAGGAGATCCAGCGGATCGCGGGACCGGAAGACCTCGCCGGACTCACCGCGGTCTTCTACTCGCTGACGTATCTGGGATTCGGGACGCCCGTCGTGATGGCATACCTGTCCGAGACGTTTCCGGCGGTGACGTACCCGAGGATGTTCGTCTTCGGCGCGGTCGCGGTCGCGGGATGCCTCGCGCTCGCACTCACCAAGTGGCGGTCGCACCTCCCGACCTCGGAGGTGACGGCAGATCACATCGGTGGCAGCGTCTTCTCCCCGAGCCAGGAATCCCACAGCCTGCGCAGTGACTCGTCGGTGTAATGGGTTGCCAGGTCGGTGAACTGCTCAGTCGTGACCGTGGAGTGGCGATGGGCCAGAGTCCACTGCCGCAGCAACGCGAAGAACTTGTCGTCGCCGAGCCGGCGTCGTAATGCGTGGAGTGTGAGAGCGCCCCGCTTGTAGACGCGGTCGTCGAACATCAACTGCGGTCCCGGATCGGCGATCACCAGATCCTGCGGTTTCCGGGACAGCCCCTGATGCGCCTGGACCGCGAGCCGGTGAGCCGACGGCCCACCGGAGTTCTCCGACCAGATCCACTCCGCGTAACAGGCGAATCCCTCATGCAGCCAGATGTCCCGCCACTGGCCGAGCGTCAGGCTGTTGCCGAACCACTGGTGGGCGAGTTCGTGCGCCACCAGTCGTTCGGACCAGCGCCGCCCGGTGCAATGGTTGGCGCCGAAGATCGACAGTCCCTGCGCCTCGAGCGGGATCTCCAACTCGTCGTCGGTCACGACCACCGTGTAGTCGGCGAACGGGTAGGGGCCGAACAACCGGCCGAACACGTCCATCATCTGAGGCTGCCGGCCGAAGTCCACGTCGAACGACGCACGCAGTCGCGGCGGGTGGACGGCGAACATCGGAACACTCCCCGATGCGAAGCTGCGGCGTTCGTACGGTCCGATCTGGATGGTGGCCAGGTAACTCGGCATCGGCTCGGTCTGCTCGTAGACCCACGTCGTCTGGCTGGCCCGGGTCTGCTTGCCGACCAGCGCCCCGTTGGCGACGGTGAAATACGGCGAATCGGTGGTGATCGCGATGCGGTAACTGGCCTTCGAACTCGGATGGTCGTCGCAGGGAAACCAGGACGCCGCCCCGTTGGGCTGGTTCGCGACGAGCGCTCCCTCCGACAGTTCCTCCCAGCCGACCTCGCCCCACATACTCCGGATCGGTTTCGGGGAACCCCCGTATTGAACGGTGAGCACCAGGGCGCCACCCGCCGGGATCTTCTGGGCGGGCGTGATGATCAGCTTGCCGTTCCGGTGCAGCCACTTCGTGTTGCGGGAACCGTTGGCCGCGACCTTCGTCACGTGCAGGTTGGATGCCAGGTCCAGGGCGAACCGGGACCGTACCTCGGTGGTCACCGCGGTGATGGTGGCCTTGCCGGCCAACCGGTTGCTGTGGACCTTGTACGAGAGTTCGAGGTCGTACCGCGACACCCGGTATCCGCGGTTGCCGTTCTGGGGGAGGTACGGGTCGACCGGCTCGTCGATCCCCTTGCCGGGCTTCACGTGCCCGGCCACGGGGCGATCGGGTTGCCCTGCCACCGCGTGGACGGCGGCACCGTGTCGCCGCGCATGACGAGGGAGGCCGGACCGACCGTGGCGCCTTCGCCGATCCGGGCGGCGGGCAGCGCGACACAGTGCGGGCCGAGGGTGGCGCCGGCTCCGAGGATGACGGTGTCCATGGACATGATCCGATCATGGAACAGGTGAGTCTGCACGACGCACCCCCGTTCCACGGTCGCACCGTCGCCCAACGTCACGAGATCGGCCTCGGGGAGCCAGTAGGTTTCACACCACACACCCTTGCCGATGGTGGCGCCGAGGCCCCGCAACCACACGTTGAGAACGGCGGTGCCGGTGGCGGCGCGGGCGAACCAGGGCGCGGCGACCGTCTCCACGAAAGCGTCCGACACCTCGTTCCGCCACACGAACGAACTCCACAGCGGATGCTCGATCTTCCCGATCCGACCGACCACCAGCCATTTCGCGATCACGGAGATCAGCCCAGCGACCGCACCCGCGACGAGGAGGACGACCCCGCTGGCCAGCGCCGCGAGCCAGAAACCGACGACGTCGGTCATCACCTCCAGCGCGAACAACACGCCGAGGCCGATCCCGAACGTCACCATCACCGGAATGAGGCGGCACGTTTCGACGACGGCGCGAGCGACCTTGAGCCGGAACGGCGGACGGAACGTGCGGCTGGCGTCGGAGTCGCCGGGCGCCCGGCGGAGGCGGACGGGAGGACTGCCCAGCCAGGAGGAACCCGATTTCGCCTTCGACGGAGTGGCCGAGAGCACCGCGACGAGCCCGTTCTTGGGAACCCGCCGACCGGGACCGGTCATCCCGGAGTTGCCGAGGAAGGCGCGCTTGCCGACCTTTGCGTGTTCGATGTGCATCCAGCCGCCGCCGAGTCCGTAGCTCGCGATCATCGTGTCGTCGGCGAGAAACGCGCCGTCGGCCACGGTGGTGAACTTCGGGAGCATGAGGACGGTCGACGCTTCCACGTTCTTGCCGATCCGGGCGCCAAGCAACCGCAGCCATCCCGGGGTCAGCAGGCTCGCGTACAGCGGGAACAGGAAGGTGCGGGCGGAGTCCATCAGTCGTTCGATGGCCCACACCTGCCAGCCGATGCGACTGCGCACCGGGTGATACCCCTCGTGCAGTCCGATGGACAGCAGTCGGACGGACACGACCGTGAGGACGGCGAACACGGCGAGGCTGACGAGCGTCGCGACGGGCAGGATCACCACGGACTGCAGTACTGCGGACCCGAGCGTGCCTGCTTCGCGGATCCACCACCCGATCACCACGATTCCGGCGACGAGCGCGAAGATCGGCAGCCCGGCGATGAGCATCGACGTCGCACCGAACACGGGAACCCAGTACGACGCGCGCCGCGGCGTCTCCTCCGGCCACGGGTGGACGGCCTTTCCCACCTTGACCGCGGGTGAACCGGCCCAGTGCTGATTGGCCTTGACGCGTCCGAACACGGCAGAACCGGCCTCGACTTCGGCGTTACGCCCGATGGTGGCGCCGGGCAGCAGTGTCGATCGCGCACCCACCGAGGCGCCGGGACCGATCTTGATCCCGCCGATGTGGACGACGTCGCCGTCGACCCAGTGCCCGGACAGGTCGACCTCGGGTTCGACCGAGCAGCCGTCGCCGAGTTCGAGCATGCCGGTGACCGGCGGCAGCGTGTGCAGGTCTACGCCCTTGCCGACCGTGGCGCCGAGCGCCCGCGCGTAGTAGAGCATCCACGGCGCGCCGGACAGGTTCGCGGCGCCGCTGGCCTCGGTGAGGCGCAGTGCCACCCACAGTCGCACGTGTTCGCTGCCCCCTCGGGGATACGTTCCCGGCTCGAGTCCGCGCAGCAGGATCCGCGAGCCGATCACGGAGATCGCCATCCGGCCGACCGGGCTGATGAACGCGAAGAAGGCGAGCAGAATCCACCACCACGACACCGTCGGCGCCCACGGCACGACCGTGAACCACGAGAAGACGTTGTTCGCGATCGCCAGCCACGTAACCCACTGCAGACCGGTGAGGGTGGTGAGCGGAACGGTCGCCGCAATTTGGGCGAGCTGGCTTCGACGCGGAGTCGGGGTGACGTCGCGGGGTTCGGCGGCGTCGATCGGCGCCAGCTCGTCGAGATATTCGGCGAGTGAACCGAGCCGCGGATGGTCGTAGAGTTGCGCGACCGTGACTTCGGGGAACCGTTCGCGCAGCGCCGTGACCAGCTGGGCGGCGGACAGGGATCCGCCGCCGAGTTCGAAGAAGTCGTCGTCGGACCCCGTGATCTCGGCGCCGAGAATCGACGCCCACAACCCGGCGACCCACGCCTGCGTGCCCTCGAGACCCAATTTCTCCGCGGCGTCGTCGACACCCGGCGGAGGCCAGGGGAGGGCGTTGCGGTCGACCTTCCCCGACGTTCGGGTGGGGAGTTCGTCTACCAGCACCAGCCGGGGAACCAGCGCCGCCGGGAGTTGCTCGGTGAGCGCGGCGTGCGCCGCCTTGAGGTCGAAGTCGGGGTTGGTACTGGCCAGGTAGCCGACGAGGACCTGGTGACCGGCACCCGTCCTGCGTACGGCCGCGGCTGCGCCGCCGACGCCGGGAAGGTTCTGCAGGGCGTTGTCGACCTCGCCCAGTTCGATCCGCCTGCCGCCGAGTTTCACCTGATCGTCCGCGCGTCCCTGGAATAGGAGTCCGCTGCGGTCGAGGCGGACGAGGTCGCCGCTGCGGTAGGCGCGATCCCAGCCGAGCGTCGGCATCGGGGCGTACTTCTCGGCGTCCTTCGCCGGGTCGAGGTACCGGGCCAGGCCGACACCGCCGATCACCAGTTCGCCCACCTCGCCCTCGGGGACGGGTTCCCCGGCCGCGTCGACCACGGCGAGATCCCAGCCGTCCAGCGGGAGGCCGATGCTGACCGGACTTTTGGCGTCCATCAGCGCGCCGCAGGCCACGACCGTCGCTTCGGTGGGCCCGTACGTGTTCCACACCTCGCGACCGTCGACGGCGAGCCGCTCCGCCAGTTCGGGTGGGCAGGCCTCGCCGCCGAAGATCAGCAGGCGCACGGCCTCGAGGGCCTCGGCAGGCCACAGCGATGCCAGGGTCGGCACCGTCGAGACGATGCTGACGTCGCGTGCGACGAGCCACGGTCCGAGGTCCATACCGCTGCGCACCAGGGACCGGGGCGCGGGAACGAGGCAGGCACCGTGACGCCACGCGAGCCACATCTCCTCGCAGGACGCGTCGAACGCCACCGACAGTCCGGCCAGCACTCGGTCTCCGGGCCGGATCGGGTCTTCCTGCAGGAACATCCGGGCTTCGGCGTCGACGAATGCCGCTGCGTTGCGATGGTTCACGGCCACGCCCTTGGGGGTGCCGGTGGACCCGGAGGTGAAGATGATCCAGGCGTCGTCGTCGACGGTCGGCGGACGGGCCCTCGGCGACTCTTCCCTGTCCGGTGCGGTGCCCACGGAGATGCCGGTGCCGGTGACCACGCACCGCACCTGCGCCTCACCGAACACGAGTTCGGCGCGTTCCTCGGGATCGTCCGCGTCGACCGGCACGTACGCGGCGCCGACGGCGAGCGTCGCCAGGATCGCGACATACAACGAGCAGGACCCCGACGGCATGCGGATACCGACACGATCGCCTGCCCCGACGCCCGATTCGGCGAGGACCTCGGCGGTCTGCCAGATCTCCTCGAGCAGTTCGCGGTACGTCAGCGACGTCGTGCCGTCGTCGATCGCCGGGGCTTCGGGGTTCGCCTCGGCGGTGGCGACCAGGATGTCGACGAGGGTGCGCGGCGCCGGCGCGAATTCGCGGCGGAGGAATTCCCGGGGGATACGGAGCGACAGGTCCGAATCCGTCGGCGACTGGAGAGACAATCCAGGATTCCTTCTCTGAGCGGTGGTGGTGCGTACGGCTCGTTATCTCACGATCAAGTGACCAGATGGTGAACAGTTGGGTGTGCGGAGGGCTTCTTCGACCATTCTTCACCCGTAGTTCGCAGGTTTCTCAGCGCATGTCGAAGTTCCGCCGACTTCTTCGTCGTCTGGTCAGAAGGAGCACCCGAGTTCCTTCGAATCGCGGAAGGATGACGTCATGTACTACCTGGCATTGCTGGCGGGCGAGAAGAACGCCACCGAATGGGGTCCGGACAGCCCAGAGTTCGCCGCTGCACTGGGGCGCCACCAGGCGTTCTGGGAGGGCGCCGGCGCCGCGCTCGTCGGCGGCGGGGCCCTGTATCCCAGCACCGAGGCGGCGACCATCAGGAACGAGGACGGGCGTGCGCTGATCACGGACGGCCCGTTCGCGGAGACGGCGGAGGTGATCGGCGGTTTCTACGTCCTCCAGGGAACGGACCTCGACGAGGTGCTGGAGATCGCGCGGCACATCCCCGAGGCCTCCGAGGGGTCCGTCGAACTGTGGCCGATGTTCGAGTGGATGCCCGTGACCGATCAGAGGGGCTGCTGGATGGCGCTGCTCCGCGAACCGGTGGCGGCGGCGGTGTCGCCGGGCACACCCGAGTGGGACGAGGGAATGGCCGAGCACGAGAAGTTCGGTCGCCTCGCCGGGACTGCGGTCCGCGGCGGCGGAGCCCTGTACACGCCGGACTCCGCGACGACGATCCGCGTCCGGGACGGGGAACTTCTGCTCACCGACGGGCCCTTCGCCGAGACCGCGGAGGTCGCGAACGGTCTGTACGTGCTGGCCGCCGGCGACCGCGAGAGTGCGATCGCGTTGGCGGCGAAGATCCCGGTGTCGCCGAAAGGCTGCATCGAACTCCGGCAGATCGTCGCCGACGCCGAGTGATGGACGGCGACACTCTGAGCCGCATCTTCCGGGAGGAATCCGGCAGGGCGCTGGCCACCGTGGCACGGATGGTCGGCGACCTGTCCCTCGCGGAAGATGCGGTGCAGGACGCGTTCGCCGAGGCGATCCGCAGCTGGCCGGATTCAGGTCTGCCGAGGAACCCGGGGGCCTGGATCACGACCGTTGCCCGCAACCGGGCGCTGGACCGGTTGCGCCGGGAGTCGTTGCGAGGCGACAAGGAGCACGATGCGGCGCGGCTCGTTCCGCCTCCGGACGTGGAAGAGGTGTGGCCGGTGCGTGACGACCAGTTGCGGCTCATGTTCACGTGCTGCCACCCCGCGCTGTCCCCGGAGTCGCAGGTCGCGTTGACTCTCCGGCTGGTGGCCGGACTGCGGCCCGCGGAGATCGCCCGGTTGCTGCTCGCCCCGGAACCGACCGTGTCCCAGCGACTGACCCGCGCCAAGTCGAAGATCCGGACAGCCGGTATCCCGTTCCGGGTTCCGCCCGACCATCTGCTGCCCGAGCGCACCCCGCAGGTGCTCGCCTGCATCTACCTGGTGTTCACCGAGGGTTACTCGGCCACGGCCGGCGACACCGCGATCCGGGACGAACTCTGCGACGAGGCGCTGCGGCTCGGCCGGCTGCTGTGCGAGCTGATGCCGGACGAGGGGGAGGCGTGGGGGCTGATGGCGCTCATGCTGTTCCACGACAGCAGGCGCGCCCAGCGCACCGACGACGTCGGCGATCTCGTCTCCCTCGAGCACCAGGACCGTCGGCGGTGGGACCGGACGAAGATCGCCGAGGGGGTCGTCTGCATCCGGGCCGCGCGGCGCAGGGGCGGCGGGCCCTACGGCGCGCAGGCCGCGATCGCGTCCGCCCACGCGACCGCACCGAGGTGGGCGGCCACCGATTGGGACGCCGTCGTCGCCGGATACGACGAACTCGGTCTGTACGGTGACTCGCCCGCGGTCCGCCTCAACCGCGCTGTCGCGGTAGGATTCCGAGACGGCCCCGACGCCGGTCTCGCGGAGTTGGACGCGCTCGCCGGCAACCCGAGACTGGCGCGGACGCACACCCTGCACGCCACCCGTGCCGATCTGTTGCGCAGGGCAGGCCGGACCGCCGAGTCGACGGTGGAGTACCGCGCCGCGATCGGGCTGGCGGCGAACGAACCGACCCGCCGTTTCCTCGCGAGGAGGCTTGCGGAAGTGGACCCGGAGAACAAGTGCCCTAGATCCGCCCGCGCGGCTGGTGCTGGGTGATGCAGTGGATGCCGCCGCCCCCGGCGAAGATCTGCCGCGCATCCACCGTGACGACGCGGCGGCCGGGGTAGACACTCGACAGGATGTCGCGGGCGAGGGAATCGTGGGGGGCGTCGAAGCCCCACGCGATGACGCCGCCGTTGACGACGAGATGGTTGATGTAGCTGTAGTCGACCCAGCCGTCGTCGTCGCGCAGGACCGTCGGGGTGAGCATGCCGTGGCGCGACCACCGTGCCGTGACCGAACAGTGCGACGGCCACGATCTCGGTGGGCGCTTCGACGGCGGCGCCGACTCGTACGTCGCCGACCTGGTCGCGGAGGCCCCGGCCGGTACGTGCTGGTCGCTGGCCGACTCGTTGTCCGGGCTGTCGGCGTCGGGTACCGAATCACTCGACCGGACATTGGCTTTGGTGCGCGACAGTCGCACCATGCTGGACGCGCAGTCCGAACATCCCTCGGCAATGGAGGATTTCAGTGCCGACCTGGACTCGCTCGCGGGTCGGCTGCGCAGCAGTGACCCGGACGTACGGCAGCTGATCGACAACGGGAACTCGGCGAGTGGGCAACTGGGACAGCTCGTCTCGGAGATCGGGCCGGGAACCACCGCGAACTTCGCCCACCTGTCCGCCGCCGCGAAGGCGATCTCGTCTGCGGGCCACAGCCCTGCAGACGCTGTTCGTGTATCTGCCGGGGGTGGCGGCGGCGTCGTCGATCATCGCACCCGACGACGGAACCGTTCACCTGGGCCTGGTGGCCGAGACGAACCCCCCTCGTGCACCGTCGGCTACGAGGGCAGGCGCAGTGCGAACCGGATCGCGTTCGGAGACCCGCCACCGTTCAGCCGTGGAACTCCGAACCCAAGAAGGACCCGAACAGGCTGGACCTCAACCCCATTGCGAATCAGCTCGCCCCCCTCCTCGGGGTGACACCCCACTGACGCGAGATCTCGACCCGATCCCGCCCTCCCGGGTTTCGGGTCGACAGCTTTCGGGTTGACAACTGCGCGCCGATCCTGCAATCTTCGAAACAGGTCACGAGTACCAGCGTCAAGCCCCGGCTAGCTGGTCGGCAACCCTCCACCGCGGCGGGGTGCTCCGGGTGACGACCAGGCTGAGGTTCACACCGAACCCGGCAAGCGCGGACTCCGAGAGGGCATCGACCCTGCGACGAGTCCCTGACTACGAGGGATGTCGTGATGACTGCTGTATTGACCGCTGACGCGTGTGTTGCCCCGCTGGCCCAGGTTTCGGGCTCCGACCTGCGGGTTCCGCTGGTTCAGGGTGGCGATTGCACCTACGTCAACTTCGACTACGCGGCCAGCGCCCCGGCGTTGGCGCAGGTGACCGACCGCATCGGGGCCCTGCTGCCCACCTATTCGAGCGTGCACCGCGGCGCCGGCTACGCGTCGCGGATCTCGACCGACTGCTACGAGAAGGCCCGCGACTCGGTTGCCCGGTTCGTCGGTGCGGACGACGACCAGGTGGTGGTGTTCACCCGGAACACGACCGACTCGCTGAATCTGCTCGCCGGCTGCGTCCCCGGCAGCACCGTCGTCCTCGACATCGAGCACCACGCGAATCTGCTGCCCTGGAAGAACTCTCGCGTCGTGAGGGCTGCGGACACGCTGGCCGAGGCCGTGCGGCTCCTCGTCGCCGAACTGTGCTCCAAGCCCACCGCACTGCTCGCGGTGACGGGTGCGTCCAACGTCACCGGTGAGGTGCTGCCGATCGCGGCCCTCGCCGACGTGGCGCATCGTTGCGGCGCACGGATTCTCGTCGATGCCGCGCAACTCGCACCGCATCGCCGCATCGACCTCGCGGAGTGCGGTGTCGACTACCTCGCGTTCTCCGGGCACAAGCTGTACGCCCCCTTCGGCGCCGGAGTGCTGGTGGGCCGCCGGGACTGGCTCGACGCCGCCGATCCCTACCTCGCGGGTGGCGGAGCGGTGCGAAACGTGACCGTCGAATCCACCCAGTGGGCGCCCGCCCCTGCCCGGCACGAGGCAGGCAGCCCCAACGTGCTCGGTGCGGCGGCCCTCGCCGCCGCGTGCGACGCGCTGTCCGAGCTGGACTTCGGAGCCGTGGCCGAACACGAGTCGGCCCTCACCGCCCGGCTCCTGGACGGACTCGGCTCCGTCGACGGCCTGGACTTCCTGCGGCTGTGGTCGGACGCCCCCGACACGGTCGGGATCGTGACGTTCACGATCGACGGCTTCGAGCCGGGGGAGATCGCCGCCTATCTGTCCGCCGAACACGGCATCGGGGTTCGCGACGGACGCTTCTGCGCCCATCCGCTGCTCGCGCGCCTCGGCCGGCCCGACGGTGCCGTCCGGGTGAGTGTCGGGCTCGGCAGCTGCTCCGAAGACGTGGACCGGCTGGTCGAGGCCGTGCACACCCTGGTGGCGGGACGCCGGAACTGGGCCTACGCCAAGGAGAGCGGCCAGTGGAATCCGGTGCCGGAGACGCGTTTTTCGCGGGACGCGCTAGTATGAGCGCATGGCATCGCAGGCTGGGAGCACAATGATTGCTCACTGGTGCCGTCGGCATGTCGATCTGTGCCGAACCGCCTCGGGTATGTGTTCGAGCTGACCGTTCTTCCAGCTCCGTTTCATTCACACGTCATTCCCGAGGAACCCCAATGTCTCGAGACAATGCCTTCGTTTCCCGTCCCCTTCGCGTCGCCGTCGAGCTGACCGGATCGGGCCACCACCCGGCGGCCGAGGGCGCCGCGGGTACGCGTCCGATCAACGGTGCCGACTACTGGGTGGACCTGACCGCCGACTCGACGGATCAGCTCGACCTCACGTCCTTCCCGCCGAACGTCGTCCGGATCCGGGCCTCCGATCTGCGTGAGGCGCAGCAGGAACGCGCACGGATCCGCGCCGAAATCGTCGCGGACGGCCGTGACCCGGACAGCGTCACCGTGCTGGTGGACCTCGAGGTGCTCATCGCCGCCGAGGCCCGTGCCGCGCGCAAGGAGTTGGCGCTCCTCGACAGTGCGCTGGAGACCCCGCGTGTGCCAGTGTCCTTGCAGTACATCGGAACTCCGGCCGGGCTCGCTGGGCTCATCGCCGACATCCAGGCGGCTGGTGTCGCCGACGGAGTGACGCTCCTGCCGCTGTCGCTGCCCAGGGTTCTGGAACAGCTCGTCGACGGCACCCTTCCGTGGCTGGAGGAGCGAGGCCTCGTCACCTCGGCCGACGCCGTCGACGAAGCGCTGCGCCGCTTCGACCTGCCCAGCCGCGAGCGGGTGCTCGCCTCCTAGCCGGTCAGACCGTTCTTCGCCGAACCCAGCGGAGTGGGCCGGTAGTACCGGCCCTCGTGGTAGAGCAGGGGCGCGGACGCGGAATCGTCTTCCGCGTCGGCATGGACGCGAGTGACGAGTCCGATCACGAGAGTGTGATCGCCGACGGGAATCAACTGGTCCACGACGACTCGCAACCAGCTGGGAGTTCCGTGGAGGACCGGTTCGTTGGTGTCGAGCCGCGCCCAGAGCGACTCGTCGGAGAACCGCTGGTCGGCGCTGCGCGAGAACCGCTGGGCCAGGTGCTGCTGGTGCTCCCCGAGAAGGTGGATCACCAGCGAATCCGCTGAGTGCAGCGCCTCGATGCTCGACGAGTTGTTCGCGATGTTGAACGACACCAGCGGCGGGTCCAGGGACACGGACGAAAACGAGGATGCGGTGAAGCCGACGGGGCCGGATCCCGCGTCGAGGGTCACGATGGTGACGCCCGCCGGGTGACGGCGCAGGGCTGCGCGGTAGTCGTCCGCGCTGATTCCGGGCGCGGGCGCGGGGTCGCGGGGGAGACGCGAACCATCGACGGTCTCGGCGTTCTCGGCTCTGTCGGACACATCATTCTCCGGGTCGGCCCGTGTGGGTCACTGTGCCACTCGCGTTCACGAGATGTGCCGTCAACTATAGGGGCGCGGCCGGCCGGGGATTCAGTCGACGTCGATCGCCAGGCCGGCGGTGATCCGCACCAACTCCGAGAACGACGTGCGGAAGACGGTGTCGGGGTGCCCGGCGGCCGCCCACAGTTCCGGGTACTCCGACAGGGCGTTGTCGACGTAGGTCGGGAGATTCGTGGGATGCCCGAGCGGGGCGATACCGCCGATCGGCTGGCCGGTTGCGATCCGCACCATGTCGAGAGGCGCCTGGGTCAGATTTCCCTGCAGACGTTTGCCGGTGTTCGCCAGATCCACCTCGTGCGCCCCCGACACGAGGAGCAGGATCGGGTCGTCGTCGAGAAGGAACACCAGCGACTTGGTGATGGCCCCGATATCGACCCCCAGCGATTCCGCTGCCTCGGCCGCGGAGTGGGTGGAGTCCGGCTGGGTCACGATCACCCCATGGTGCCCTCGCGCGATCAGAGTCTCGGCGACATGCGCGGCGTGGGGGTGCAGGGGCGTCGGCATGAACCAAGAGTAGGTCCATTCCCCCGGAACGACATCAAGAAGCGTCGTCCGACACGACATCGGAACGGGGCGTAGTCGATTCCGCCTTCCGGAGACGTCGCGCCGTGAACCCGAAGAGCAGTCCGAGACCGATCACGGAGTACAGCGCGAGCGCGAGAGCCGGCTGCCCCAGCCCCACGCCGTCGAAGTACACGATGCTGCGGATTCCCTCGGTACCGGCGCCGGGGGTGATCCAGCGTCCGATGGCCGAGTAGAAGGCGGGGATGACGTTGGAACCGAACGCCCCGCCGGCGCTGGGATTGCCCAGAATCACGAAGACGGCGATCGCGAGGGGCACCGCGAGGACGCCGACCGCGGCGCGCAGTCCGAGGGTGAACAGGGCGGTGCCGAAGACGACACCGGTGCCGAGAAGCCACAGCGGGAACCAGTGGCCGGCGAACGTGCCGAGCACATGAGTGGTGATCAGGGCACCGAGTGCACCCGAGATCACGGCGTAGCCGAAGAGGACCGCGGTGTGCGCGGCGGCCTGACGCAGGGTCCGCGGTGCGCCGATGAAGAGGCCGATCGCCGCCGCGAGGAGGTAGCCGCCGACCACCCACCCGACCGCCAGATAGAAACCGGACAGTCCGCGGTTGTCGTGCACGCCGACGGGAATCTCGTCGCGCACGGTGAACTGGCGACCCTGACTGTTCTCCACCTGGGCGAACACCGATTCGAGCGCGCTGGAGATGGAGCTGCCACCGGCGCTCGCCGTGATCAGGGTGTCGGGCCCGGCCGGATTCACGACGAACGCGCCCTGGATCTCGCGGTCGTGGAGGAGTCGCCGGGCTTCCGCGGTGTCCGAGACGACACGTGCCCGGAGCGGGCCGCCGTCGATCGCATCGAGCCGGTCGGCGACCTGCTGGTCCGTGCCGGCAGGCACTCCCTCCGACGCGACGACGGCGATCTCGATGTCGCGCGGGGTGGGCTGATGGAATGCCGCCACGTAGCTGAGGATGAAGCCGAGCTGGAGCAGAAGTACCCCGAAGACCAGCGCAACCATCACCTTGGGCGCCCCGTACCTGGACACCGGACTGTCGTGGTGCGCGGGGGTGCGGCTGGTGGTGTCGCTGTCGGTCATGGTCATCGGACGTCCTCGATCCTTGTCGATACCGCGGGTATTGAATACCATAGGTATCGTGACTGACGATCGTCAACCGGACAGTCGTCACACCGAATGGACGCCGGCGACGCGTCCCGGTCGTGACGTCGTGCGTCAACGCCTCCTCGACGCCGCGGCGGAGGAATTCGCGGAACGAGGTTTCAGCGCGGCCAGGCTCGCCGAAGTCGCGCGCCGGGCCGGGTTCACCAAGGGCGCGGTCTACTCGAACTTCGAATCGAAGCAGGACCTGTTCGCCGAACTCTTCGCGGCGCGCTCACTCGAACTCGCGGGACGGGTGCTCTCCGAGATCGCCGGAATGAACCCGTCGGACGCCGCGGGCAGAGGCGGCGAGGCCATCGCGTCGTGGATGGTGCGCGAGCCGGGATGGTCGCTGCTGGTACTCGAGTTCGGCGTGCTCGCCGCCCGGGACCCGCAGATCGCGCAGGCCTACCTGAGGGAGCGGCGGCAGTTGCGGGGCAAGCTCGTCGAATTGATCGGCGAGCGGGCGCGGGAGTGGGGTGTGGACGACGCCTTCGACGTCCGCACCACCGCCATCTCGCTGATGGCGCTCATCTCGGGACTCGTCCTCGAGCACTCCGTCGATCCGGAGGAAGTGGATCAGCCGACGATGGGCGCCGCCGTCACCGCACTGTTCGCCGGGGCCGTCGCCCGCGCCGGGGCCTGAACGCCGTCGAGGAACTCGTCGATGCGCGCCCAGGTGGAGTCCTTGGCCTTCGGGCCCGCGACGAGACCGAGGTGGCTGCCCGGTGCGGACTCGAATCGCACCGAGGGGGAGCCGGTGAGCACGTCCGTCGCCGCACGCACCGACGCGATCGGGGCGATGACGTCCTCGGTTCCGCCGATCGCGAGAACCGGCACCGTGAGGTCGGCGAGCGCGACGGCACCGTTCCGGGTCTGGAAGCTGCCCGTGGCGAGCGCGTTCCCGAGGATCAACTGGGTGCACACCTGGTGGAAGAAGCGTGCCGGGTAACCGGGCATGTCGGCCATGAACCGGTCGATGGATTCCATGCGGGCGAGGGTCTCCGTGTCGTGGAGATTCCGCGCGATGAACCACGGTTTGGTGAGTTCGCGCTGCAGTGCAGTGAAGCGGTAACTGGCCTGGACCAGCGGAGCGGGCAGGCCGCCCATCGCCCGCGTGGCGGTGGTCAGGGGCCGATCGCCGGTGAAGCGGCCGACCGCGCGCAACGGCGCGATCATGGTCACCGACTCGTAGTCGATGGGCGTGCCGATCGCCGTCACGGAACCGATGGGCAGATCGCTCCGGCCGGCGGCCGTCAGTAGCGACATCGTTCCCCCGAGGCTCCAGCCGATCAGGTCGACGGCCGTCCCGTCGTGGCGGCCGGACACACGGTCGACCGCCGCCGGGATGATGTCGTCGATCCAGTCCTCGAACCCGAGGCCGCGGTCGGAGTAGCCCATCGTTCCGTAGTCGACGAGATACGTCGCCCTGCCGGCGCCGACGAGATGCGCCGCCAGGCTCTGGCCCGGCCGGAGGTCGAAGCACTGCGCGGGTGCCGCGAGCGGTGGCACGAGAAGGACGGGCCGGCCACCGTCGGTCTCGGCGCTGTCGAACCGGTACAGGTCCTGATGGGGTGCCTCGTGGATGCGCGTCGACGGCGTCCGCTGGACCGGTGCGATCCCGCCGCCGAACGACAGTCGCCAGGCGTTGCGGGTCAGCGTGTTCAGCGTGGGGTTCCAGGCGATGTCGAGCACGGATTTCCTCTCGTGGCGGCACAGATCCGTCATGTATCTGTGACGACAACATACAGGTAATCTCGTGGTCGCCCGTCAGCGGGAGGCGAGCAGAACACGCAGGACCGTCGCCGGTCGCAGGAGCGTCCCCGGACGGTCGAGAAGGTGCGTCACCCGGAGGAACGCGGACCCGACCGCCGGGTCGACGGACGCCGCCCGGTCGATCCGGGACGCGTAGGCGTTCACCATCCGGACCCGCGGCGACCGGCGTCCGGGCACCGCCGGAATCCGGAGATCGTTGTCGACGGTGAGATTCCACGCCGCATTGATACATCGATTCGCCCCGCGGAGGAACCGGCGAGCGAGCTGCGTCCTTCCCGACCGCAGGCAGTCCCGCAGGATCGTCGCCTCCACCGCGGCGACGCTCATGCCCTGGCCGTAGATGGGGTTGAACGAGCAGATCGCGTCCGCGAACGGCAGATAGTTCGACGGCAGATCGTCCGCGGAATAGCGCCGGCGGACGGTCGTCGGGATCCGGTAGCGCACGCCGTCGTCCACCGGCTCGGCCGTGCGCAACGCGTCGTACATGTCCGGGGCGGGGAACGACTTCACGAAGTCGAGGAATCCGCCCGGGTCCAGCGGCGGCACGTCGTCCCCGTACCCGGCGAGGGTGACGATCCAGGTGCCGTCCTCCTGTACACCCATGAATCCGCTGCGTGGATGCGACGGTCCCGGCGCCATCCCGATGCCGGAATCCCCGTCCAGGTGCGGTGGGTCGAGCCGGAAGTGTCTCGTCGCGTACGTGACGTCGACGGCCACCTGCGACTCGGACGGGGGCGCGAACCCCAACTCCCCGAGCCGGGCGACGCTCTGCGAACTCCGGCCGGACGAGTCCACTACGAGATCGGCCGGGGCGACCTCCGGCGGGACGCCGCCCCGGTGCTGCACGGTCACGCCGGTCACCCTCGCGCTGTCGGCGGTGAGACCGGTGACGTCGGATCGGTCCAGGATCCGCACGTTCGGCAGGGCCCGCACCCGCCGGCGCACCTGCCACTCGACGAGCGCCCGGCTCGCGAGAATCCCGGGCACCCCGCTGGTCTCGCGGGCCATTCGGTGCCCGTCGACGATCCACCGGATGTCGCCGAGAGCGTCGCCCCCGGTGGCGCCGAGGGCGAGAAGTTCGGCCACGAGACCCGGCAGGAGGTCCTCCATCGCGGACTGCCCGGCGGCGAGAAGGGCGTGCACGTGCCGGGCCTGCGGCACGCACCGGCGTGGGGTGGCCGTCTCGGGCAGGACGTCCCGCTCGAGGACGACGACGGTCCGGTAGACATCGGCCAGAGCGGCCGCTGCCAGGAGTCCTCCCATTCCGGCACCGACGACGACGGCTTCGCCGTCGGCGCCGGAGACGACGGCTTCGCCGTCCGGGGTCGTCCGGTGAGTCATCGAGCTGTCCGTTCACAAGACGTGCAGAGACCTCCAGGGTATTCGCCTGACCTCCGCGAGCGGTGGTTACTCTTGAGTAATGACCGAACTCAAGACCTGGAATGCGTTCACCGTCGAGCGCAAGGATCACGTCGCGCAGGTGACGCTCATCGGCCCCGGAAAGGGCAACGCGATGGGCCCGGATTTCTGGAGCGAGCTCCCCGGGATCTTCGGTGAACTCGACTCGGATCCGGACGTGCGGGCCGTGGTGATCGCCGGCTCGGGCAAGAACTTCTCCTTCGGTCTGGACCTGCCCGCCATGAGCGGCAGCTTCGGCTCCGTCCTCGCGGACAAGGCGCAGGCCGGCCCGCGTACCGCGTTCCACGACATGATCAAGCGCATGCAGTCGGGCATCAACGCGGTCGCCGACTGCCGCAAGCCGGTGATCGCGGCCATCCAGGGCTGGTGCATCGGCGGCGGCGTCGACCTGATCTCCGCGTGCGACATCCGCTACGCCAGCACCGACGCGAAGTTCAGCATCCGTGAGGTCAAGGTCGCGATCGTGGCCGACATGGGCAGCTTCGCGCGACTGCCCGCCATCATCGGCGACGGCCATCTGCGGGAACTCGCCCTCACCGGCAAGGACATCGACTCCGGGCGCGCCGAGAAGATCGGTCTCGTCAACGACGTCTTCGCGGACGCCGAAGCGGTCCTCGCCGCTGCGCACGAGACCGCGGCCGAGATCGCGGCGAACCCGCCGCTCGTCGTGCACGGCATCAAAGACGTTCTCGACCACTCCCGCGCGGCCGCCGTCGACGACAGCCTGCGCTACGTCGCCGCGTGGAATGCCGCGTTCCTGCCGTCGCAGGACCTGACCGAGGCGATCACGGCCGTCTTCGAGAAGCGCACACCCGAGTTCAAGGGCGAGTAGTCGACGCTTATCCGCAGGTAAAGCCCAGTCCAACAGTTGCCCGAGTCCTCGCTGCGCTCGCATACTTGCCGACTACAAGTAAACGAACAGTGCAGCGAGGACACAGTGGCGAATTCGGTCGAAATGCCGGTGGCATACACCCACCGGCAGATCCTGGCTGTACTCAGCGGATTGATGCTCGGCATGTTCCTCGCCGCCCTCGACCAGACGATCGTGGCGACGGCGATCCGCACCATCGCCGACGACCTCGACGGGTACTCGCTGCAGGCGTGGGCCACCACCGCCTACCTGGTCACCGCGACGCTGGCCACGCCGCTCTACGGCAAGCTGTCCGACATCTACGGCCGCAAGCCGTTCTTCATGTTCGCGATCTCGGTGTTCGTGATCGGGTCGGTGCTGTGCACGTTCTCGACGTCGATGTACGTCCTCGCCGCGTTCCGCGCCATCCAGGGGCTCGGCGCGGGCGGCCTGTTCTCGTTGGCGCTCACCATCATCGGCGACATCGTCTCCCCCCGCGAGCGAGCCAAGTACCAGGGGTACTTCCTCGCGGTGTTCGGCACGTCCAGCGTTCTCGGTCCCGTCCTCGGCGGCGTGTTCGCGGGGCAGGACGTGATCCTCGGAATCGACGGCTGGCGTTGGGTTTTCCTCGTCAACGTGCCGGTCGGGCTGGTCGCGCTCACGGTCGTCTCTCGGGTGCTGCATCTACCGAAACGCCCGAGCGGAGATCAGCGGATCGACTGGTGGGGGCCCTGGCTCTCGCGATCGGTGTGGTGCCGTTGCTGGTGGTCGCCGAACAGGGGCACAGCTGGGGATGGGACAGCCCGAAATCGTTGGCGTGCTACATAATCGGCGTGATCGGGGTGCTCGCCTTCATCCTCGTGGAACTGGCGATGAAGGACGCCGCACTCATCCCGATGCGGTTCTTCCGCAACAGCACGTTCGCGCTCGGCGTCGTGATCAGTCTCGTCGTCGGAGCCGTCATGTTCGGCGGCATCACCCTCCTGCCCCAGTACCTGCAAGTGGTGAAGGGCTCGAGTCCCACCCTCGCCGGGTTCCAGATCCTGCCGATGGTCCTCGGACTGATGGCCGGATCGGTGGTCAGCGGTCAGATGATCTCGCGCACCGGGCACTACCGGTACTTCCCCATCCTGGGGACCGCCCTCATCGTGATCGGCGCATTCCTGCTGCACACCGTGGCCGCCGACACGCCCATGCCCGTCGTCATGGCGTTCATGCTCGTCCTCGGGCTCGGACTCGGAAATCTGATGCAGCCGCTGACCCTTGCCATCCAGAACGCGCTGCCCCCGCAGGACATGGGAGTGTCGACCGGAGCGGCCACGTTCTTCCGGCAGATCGGAGGCACCGCCGGCGTCGCGATCTTCCTGTCGATCCTCTTCTCCCGCCTCACCCCGGCCATCGGTGAACGCGTCACGGAGGCGGCCGGCACACCCGAATTCCGTCGAGCCGTGGTGGCCGCAGCACAGAGCAACGACCCCGCCGAGGCCGCAATGGGCCAGGGCATGCTCAGCCCCGACCACGCCGGGGTCAGCGGCGTCCTCAAGGACAGTTCGGTGATCGGCACACTCGACGACGTGCTGGCCCTGCCGTTCAAGGAAGGATTCGCCGACGCGATCGGATCGGTCTTCCTCACCGTGTCGATGCTCGCCGTCGTCGCCTTCGTCCTCACCGTGCTCTGGAAGGAAGTCCCGCTCCGCAGCGAGTCCGGACTCCAGGCCGCGGCGCGGGGCGAAGCTGAGGCCTGACACACGACAACGGCGCCCAGCCCCCGATGATCGGGGAGTTGGGCGCCGCCGCCGTGAACGTCGGGAGGCTCAGTGCCAGACGGTTCGCCGCCGGCTCAGTGCCAGACGGTTCGCCGCCGGCTCAGTGCCAGACGGTTCGCCGCCGGCTCAGTGCCAGACGGTTCGCCGCCGGCTCAGTGCCAGAC
>SEEV01000366.1 GCA_004211695.1 Rhodococcus sp. (in: high G+C Gram-positive bacteria) | reverse complement strand
ACCCGCCATCGTCGGCACGTTGGTGATGCAGACGAACGGCCCTCGACCCGGCCACTCATCCGCATCGGGAGTGACGATCACGGGCCCAGTGGTCGTCATTCGAAGCGACGCTCAACACGAGGTGCGGGCCGACGCTTCCCGGGCATAAAGCCCCACCGACCCGCACCACGCTCTGTGCCCCGATGTTCGAACGGGGAACCTGCTGGGCAGACACACCCGAACCCTCCGAGCGGGGCAGCGCCGAGGCTACCACCCGATCGAACAGGTGTGCGATTAAATTGCGCCAATCGGCGCCATCTGGCCCCAACGGCAACCCGTTGGGGCCAGGCCAGTGCTTGATGGGGTGGGAGGGCTGCGGGTCCCCGGCAGCGGCGACCGGGAACTGCGGGCGCCGCCCTACCGCCAGCCTCAGGTCTGGCAGTGCGATCCCGCCCTGCTCCGGTGCAAGCCCGTCTGCTGAGCGGGTGTCGCGTCCGCGCACTCGTCTGTCGGTGACGCTCCGTAAACTCGGGGTTGTTCTGCCGAGCATCCCCCCCAGATTTTGCTCGCAGAACACCCCCAGTGGCCCGGCATCACCCCCCCGATGCCGGGCCACACCCATGTCGGAACCGGACGGCTCACCGAGTGCGCGTGGTCATCCGCAGACAAAGGCCTTGAAACGGGTCTTGAACGGGGGTTATGACACGTCCCCATCGACTCGGGTTCGAGGGATCTGCCCCACCATCCCGGCATACGGTTACGCAGGGTTACATCTACCTCTTCTGTCTGATCCGCGGCGCTTGTAGGCTTCCGCGCATGACTGACAGCGGACGCGAACTCGATCTCGTCATCTACGGCGCCACCGGGTTCGTCGGAAGGTTGCTCGCCGACTACCTCGCACGCACCGCCCCCGACGGTGTGCGGATCGCTCTCGCCGGACGGTCCCAAACGAAACTCGAGGCCACGCGGTCCGCGCTCGGTCCCCGCGCCGCCGACTGGCCGATCGTCCTCGCCGACGCCGACGACCCTGTCGCTCTCGCCGAGCTGGCTTCCCGCACACGGGTTGTCGCGACCACCGTAGGGCCGTACGCGAAGTACGGGGCCGAACTCGTCACCGCCTGCGTCGCGGCCGGCACCGACTACGTCGACCTGACCGGGGAAGTGTTGTTCGTCCGGACAAGCATCGACGCCCACCACGACAAGGCTCGCGCCAACGGTGTGAAGATCGTGCACTCCTGCGGCTACGACTCCATTCCCTCCGACCTGGGCGTGCACGTACTGCACCGGAAAGTCCAGGCCGACGATGCGGGGGAGCTCACCGACACCACGCTGGTGGCGTCGCTGAGCGGCGGAGTCTCCGGTGGAACGATCGACTCGCTGCGCACCCAGATCGACGTCTCCCGGGGCGATGCGGCACTGCGCCGGCTCGCCGCCTCTCCGTATTCGCTCAGCCCCGACCGGGCGAAGGAACCCGACCTCGGCCGACAATCCGACGTCGCAATGGTCGACGGCACCGACATCGACCCCCAGGAACGCGGGTGGAAGGCCCCGTTCGTCATGGGCTCGTACAACACCCGCGTCGTGCGGCGCAGCAACGCCCTCCAAGGGTGGGCGTACGGCCGGACGTTCAAGTACCGCGAGGTGATGAGCGTCGGTAACTCGCGCCTGTCCCGCGTCTACGCTGCCGGTGTCGCGGCCATCCTCGGCGGGCTCGTCCTCGGTCTCAGCGTTCCGCCCACCCGGTACGTCCTCGACCGCATCCTCCCCTCACCCGGCGAGGGCCCCAGCGAAAAAATCCAGCGCAACGGCTACTTCGCGATGGACATCTACACCACCACCACGACCGGCGCCCGGTACGCGTCCCGGGTGACGGCGCAGGGCGATCCCGGCTACCGGGCCACCGCGGTCCTGCTGGGGGAGGCGGCCCTGAGCCTGGTGCTCGATCGCGACCGGCTCCCCGACGAGGCCGGTGTCCTCACCCCGGCCACCGCGCTCGGCGACGTGCTCGTCGAACGACTGCGCAGGGCAGGGGTGGAGATTTCCGCCCGCGAACTCTGATGCGCCTCAGCTGGCGAGGACCGCACGCTCAGACCTCGCTTACCCAAAGCTCTCCTGATCGCACGCATTGTCTGCATTGCGTGCAATTAGGGCGGCCAGGCCCGACGTGTAGCCGTTCTTCGGGCCGGGTTGTGTGCGCGAAAGACTTTGTGGGAATGGAGTTCTCGCGTCAGTGCGATCCGATCCTCACGGGGTGGCGCCGGCGCGTTCTCGTGCGGTTGCGGCTGCTTCGGCGACGGAGCCGTGATGGATCGGCCCGTGTCCGGGCAGGAGGATGTCGGCGTCCAACTCTCCGATGATGCGCAGGGACTCGGCGGCCGTGCTGCGGTCGTGGTCGAACCACTGCGGCAGCAGTTGGGGCCCGGAGATCGGTGAGGTCAGGTGCCCGGTGATCAGGGCGTCGCCGGAGATCACCACACCGCGATCGGGAAGGTGGTAGATGGTGTGACCGGAGGTGTGGCCGGGCGCGAGAACCGGGACCGGGCTGCCCGGGCAGGTCAGGGCGCCGGGTACGGGCATCGGTGTGGGGGAGTCGACGCCGTACTTGGCCGTGCCACCCAGCCGGGTCAGTTTGATCGCCCACGGCAGGACCCCGGGTCGCCAGATATTGCTGAGCACATCCCAGGGCGTCGCGACCTCGTGGCATTCACGCCGGGCGTGAGCTACCTCGTCGGGGTGTACCAGTACCGGCGCCCCGTAGGTGTCGGAGAGATACTGTGCGCTGCCGATGTGGTCGACATGCGCGTGGGTGATGAGCACGGCCTCGATGCCCTGAGGGTTCCGGCCGATAGCCCGGATCGATTCCTCGACGTCACCGCGCTGCCCCGGGTACCCGGTGTCGATCACGGTCACCGCGTCGCCTTCGGTGAGCAGTACCCAGTTGACCATCTCGGAGTGCACGAAGAACACGCCATCGGCGATCTCTACGGTCTTGGGCTTCAACGTGTGACCACTGCCGGCATGCCGAAGTCGTGTCGCGCGTCCGACTTACCCTGAGCGCCCCACACCCGGCGGTAGTCCATTCCGTCGCCGTCGACGAGCGTTTCGTGCACCGATCCGACCCCCATGCAGTCTCTCCTCTTGTGTGCTTGCTCCAGCGGGTGAGGGTACGTGGTCAACCGTGGCGAGGGGGGTGACGCGATGGCGTAGTGGGTCGATCTGTCGCTGTGCGATGGCCTTGTTGCCGTGTCAGTGCAACCGGCGGTGTGGACTATCCGACGGCACCATATGTGGAATGGTTTTGCGCTCAACGGTTTCGGTGTGGCTGGCGGGGGTGGGCATGAGGAGGTCGTGGTGCCTGAGGTCGTGCGATGTGACTGTGGGCACTTCTTCTCAACTTCGGCGGCACGTGACCTCCTGCCCGATGCCTGGCATGCGGGTGGGGCCGCGTGTGGCGCCGTGGGAGCTCATGGTCGCACGGGCGGTCTACGGCCATGTCGGGACGTGCGACGGCGGTCGCCATGCCGCGTGCCGTCACTGCCCCGCCGAGTCGGCACTGAGTCTGTCTCTCCCCGACGAGGCAGGTCGTTCTCACCCCGGCCGCTGCACTCGGGAGACACCCCTGACCGATTGGCTACGGACCGCGACGTGGAAGTTACCGCGCGCAGCTCGGCAAAGAGCGTGCGCGAGATCCACCGTCAGAACAGGACATGTCGACATTACTGTCACAAGCGAGCGGGTCCTTTCGGTTCGAGGAGGGACACATGATGTTCGGGGACGTGCCGTGTCCCCAGCTGGAGGGATCCTCTCCACGGGTTCCCGAACCTTGCAATTTATCGCTGTAGTGTTGGAACGTATGGACCGCTTCCAGTCCCCCGGACGCGTGTGCGGGCATTACAGCACGCCGTTGTAGGGTCCCTCCGAGGATAGTCCCGCACAGCGTGCCGTCGTGTCGCGGCCGGTCTGCGGGTCGACCGCCGGACCGACGACCGAACTACCACCCGCATCGCCGAGAAGGCGATGAACTGGAAGGACTCTCACCAGATGGCTAACCCACATCGACTGACCACCGACCAGGTCATCGACCTGATCAAAGAGGAGACCGGTACCGAGCTGTCGGCCTCGACGTTCCGCGGGTACGTCTCCCGCGGGCAAGCGCCGGCGCCGGTGGAGAAGATCGGCCGCACCCCGCTGTGGAAGCGCTCGGAAATCGTCGCGTGGGCGAACAACAGACCCGGTCAGGGCGCGCGCACCGACATCCCCAAGCCCCGCCGGCGCCGCGCCGAGTGAGCACCTGTCACTTTTGCGACACCGAAGACCTGGACTCCGGTCCGCGGGAGTTCGCCCGCCTGTACCTGGATGGGGCTGGTCCGCACTACGCCAGCGGACTCCCTGCAGGGGGGAGCGGAGATGGGTACAGGCGGCGGCGGACACATGGGTTGCGGCAGCCCGACGTGCCTCCGGCCCGACAGGTGCCGATAATGCCGCACCTGTAGACCCGAGAGTGCTTCTGCGGCTTCATATGTCGGTTGTCGGACGGGGCGATCGGAGGAGCGCTACGGCGCCCGGCACTCGAATTGCATCACAGTGACGAAAATGGCATGGGGTCGCGTGCGTCGGGATTGTCTGGTGAAAAGCCGGTTGGCGCTGTTGATGAGGATCCTCGAAGGATTGCGGCGACGGCCACTCGCACACGATGGCAGGTTGCTGTGCGACGACGAGACTGATCACCGGGCTTTTGATGCGATGCAATCCTAGCTAGCGTAGCTAGCAGTGATGCGGTGTCCGGCGCGAGTACTGTTGTTCGTTCGTATCGATGAAGGTGGGAGTGGAATCCGTGGCGCGTAGGGCTGTGGTGGAGTTGGTGGACGATATCGACGGGACCGTGTTCGGCGACGAGGGGGAGAGCATCAACTACGTGGTTGATGGCGTCGAGTACGAGATCGACCTGAAGGGCGAGCACGCCAAGGAGTTCCGCGACGCTCTCGACTACTGGATTGCTCATTCCAGGAGGGTCGGCGGCAGGAAGCGCCGCGCGAATCGGGTGACGGATCCGATCGGATCGACTCCGAGGACGGGCGAGGTCAAGAAGATTCGGGAGTGGGCGACAGGACAGGGCTACGAGATGCCCTCTCGGGGCCGGATCCGTGCCGACATCGTGCAAGCCTTCCACGACGCCCACTGACATGGCACCGCCCGTCCGAGGGCGGTGCCGACCATGTCGGGTGGGACCCCCCACGTGGCCGGTCCGCGTCGACAACCCTGAGGTGTCGTCCACAGGTCGATGGTGGCACAGCCCGACGTGCTGCCTGCTGGTTTAGGTAGTTGATCGGGTATTTATCGGTTGGTGGCCCAGGTGTTCGAGTCGGTCGAGTTCGGCGAGGAGGGCGTCTCGGCTGGTGTAGGTTTCGGCAGGGGCGCGAAGATCCTCGTCCGGGGAGGGGTAGTGGACCTCCCACCGGGGTCCATCGGCAGCGGTAACATGCGCGTGAGGGTGGGATCGACAAGGTCGTACTCATCGGGCTTCGGGTTGTCGCCGGTGTCCCGGAGTGTGTGGTACTCCTCGACGGTCAGCTCCGGTGCCAGTTCGATGAGCGCCCGCTGTGCGGTCGCGTCGAATGGGTTGCTGAGGACCATTGCTCTGGAGTCGGGGAATCTCACGTTCGCGATCGGGTTTGTGGCGCGGGTCTGCCGTTTGGCCTTGTTTCGCCTCTTCTTCGCGGCCGGTGTGGCCTGCGTTGCTTTCTTCGAGCGTCCCATGGATGTCCTTTGCTACGCGGTCTGTCACGGCGTCGTTGATAGGCAGGGAGCAATACTGTACTGGTGGTTGGCTTTTCATGGGTTCGTCTCCCACTCCCCATTTCGGTGACAGAAGGTGGGAGATCGACGTAGACGCTAGATGACGGTTGCGTTGTACTTTGCGAGATGGGATCTGACCAGCTCCACCCCGGCGCGGTCATCGAGCGCGATCGGGCCTCGGGACACCGTCATCAGATCATGCAGCCCCACACCGGCACTGGGTTCGATGGCGATGACGACGGAGAACCTGTCCTCGTCGTTGCGTGCCCGGTACTTGATACCGAGAACCCCGTCGGTCCCGTGCATGATGGATGCCGCCCATTCCCGGGTGATCCGGTAGTCGACGGGGTCGCATTTCGTCAGCCAGGTGTCCTGACCGATTGCCGCCAGGTGTGAGCCGTGCACCCGTGCGACCGGGACGTCGTCGGTGACGGTGACCTGGGACAGGACTCGACCGGCCAGCTTGGCCTTCCTCAAAATTCGCGGAACGTGGTCATCGAGCGGCAGCGACCGGCAGTAGGTCTCCGCTATGCAGGTGGAGATGTCCTCCCCGAAATAGCTGTAGTGGTACGAGCCGTCGGAGGAGTCGAACCGTCCGCCTCCCGCTCCCGCCGGGGTCGGATTCAGGGTCAGGGCGTTGCGTTTCGGGTCGCCGGAGTGGATGCGCCAGAGCTTGGTTCCGGCGGTGACCGACCCGATATGCGCGGTCACCGATACCGGTGGTGGGCGCTCAGGCAAGGTCGTCGGCGATCTCGGCGCGCAACAACGCGCGCACGGCGTCGAACGATCCCTCGTCCAAAAGTTGGACCGGAGACTTGCGGTCTTCGGCCGACGGGTTCGGCGAGAGCCACCACGACGCGACACCCCACGGATCATCCCGGGCACCGAGAGCCACGTTGCCTTCCCGCACCACCTGACTCGCCTCGCCCGCCAGGGAGAACTGAAACTCCGGATACCGAAACTTCCCCGCCCGCTTGAGCCCGATGACCTCCCCTTTGGCGCTGAGCTTGTCGTGGGTTGACGGTATCTCAGTGACGCGTGAAGCCGGAGTTGCCCACTGCAGGGTCTTGCGGGGTCGACTATTCAACGGTTGCGTCCATGACGATGGATGCTCCTATTGCTGTCAAGCCGTGTCGTCCAGGGATAGGGAGCTGGATTTCTGCTCGCGGTCGGTGAGCCACCGCGAGTAGGTGGCGGCGAGATCGGGGTCGAGGCGTTGCCCGATCTCCAGACGTCGTATGCGCTGGTAGGGAACCGCGAGTGCGGTTGCCACCGTGGGGATCGGGATGGCCAGTGTTCGGCGACGTTGGCGAAGTCGGCCTGTGCCGCTATTCACTGGCAGCGGATTCCGGATGATCTTGAAAAACTCGCGCGCGACGAAGCGTTTGAGGCAGCGGATGATCTCGCGCTCGGACTTGCCTTCCGCTGTGCGTCGCGCAATGTAGTCGACCGGTGCGTGTGTCACCGGCGGACATCCGCACGAGCACGATGCGATGGATCGCGGAGTTGGCGGTGCGGTCACCGCCCCGGGAGAGCCGGTGCCGCTGATGCTTACCCGACGAGGCGGGGATGGGTGCAGTTCCGCACAGTGCGGCGAACTGCTGCTCGCTGCTCAGTCGTTCGGGGTTGTCACCGCAGGCGACCAGAAGCTGGCTGGCGACGAGAGGACCGACGCCGGGCAGCTGCAATAGGACCGGGTTGACCTGGGCGGCCAGCTCACCGAGCCGGGTGTCGATGCGGCAGATGTATGGGCCAGCCGGATTTGACTGGGTCACCGTCGAATTCGTGGGAAACGATCTGCGTGGTGGCAGGTCCACTTCCACTTCCGCGTCCCGACACGGACGTCGATGTGATTGTGGAACGTCTGCATGAATCCGTCGCCGATGTTTTCCACTCGGACCGGGATACGAGGGCCAACGCCGCGCCGCGCGTGCGCGAAAGTGCGCGAAGAACCGACTTCCTCATTGTTCGCCTTTCGAAGCATGACCACAAAACTCGCTCAACATGAATTTGCATACTCATCTGTACGCATGCCTTGAGAGCTCCGTGGCCGACGCGTCTTCTCCACCGTCTTCTTGGACACGTCGACGGTCGCGGAATTGCCGCCGAGGAGCACGGCGGCGGTGAAGCGGGGTGCGTACGCGGCCCATCGGTGTTGAACTCTTACTCGGGCAAAGCATGGCGGAGTTGGGCGAGGCTTCTCGACCAGGCGATCGGGTTGGACAACGCCTTCGATTTCTTGGCCGTCCAGGTTCAGCGCGGCGGGAGCCAGCTGTGCTGATGGCGAAGCTGGAGGAACGCGGGGGCGTGAGGTGCGGTGGGGGCGAGGGTGTAGGTGACGATGGTGAGGCCGGGGTCGGCAGGGATTTCGAGGGCGTCGTAGTCCAGGTCGAGGTCGCCGACGTCGGGGTGGTGGAAGCGCTGTTGTCCGCTGCGGTAGTACTCGACGTCGTGGGCGTCCCAGCGTTGGGCGAATTCCTCGCTGTGGGTGGCGAGTTCGTCGATGAGGTCGGCCAGGTCGGTGTCGGCCCGGGTACGGGCGGTTTCGGTGCGCAGGCTTCCGACCGCGTCGTGGGCGATGCCATCCCAGTCGCGGTAGAAGCGTCGGGCTCGGGGATCACGGAAGACGAAGCGGGCCAGGTTCGGCGGCTGTTCTTCGGCGTCGAGGGCTTCGCTATACAAGGCTCGGGCGAGCTGGTTGGTGGCGAGGATATCCAGGTGTGCGTTGCGGACGAAGGCTGCGGCGCCGGTCAGGGCGTCGAGCAACTGCTGAAGGCTGTCACGGACATGGGAGGCACCGCCGTCGCGGTCGGGGGAGCGGTGAGGGGCGTTGGCGGCGCGAACAAGGGCTGCCAGGTGGGCCCGCTCGATGTCGTCGAGGCGGAGGGCGGCGGAGAGGGCGTCGAGGATGTCCTCGGAGACGCCGCGGACGTTGCCGCGTTCGAGGCGGGTGTAGTACTCGACGCTGATGGCGGCGAGCTGGGCGACCTCTGAGCGCCTCAGCCCACTGACCTGGCGCCGGCCGCCGTAGTCGGGCAGGCCGGCTTCCTCGGGGGTGAGGCGGGCCCGGCGGCCGGTAAGGAAGTTGCGGATGTCCTCGCGGACGGTGTCGGCTGGCACCGTCCCAGCGTAGAACGTCCCGCTACCGAGGGGGTCCCTGCCGGTGCCCCTCCCAGCTAGGACTCCCAGGTCAGCGAGGCGACATGGTTTCGTGGATGGGTAGCCGGACCGTGCGGGTCCGGCATCCGCTCCTCCCGTCAAGTTAAGGACCACGCACACACATGTCCCTCATCGCTTCTCTGCGCCGGTCCCCGACCGCGGACGCGCACGACACGGACCGGCACGCGGCGGCGACGTTGGCCGCCGCCGTCCTGGGGTTCTTCGTGATCACCCTGGACGCGACGATCGTGAATGTCGCGTTGCCCTCGATCCGGGACGCGCTCGGCGGCGGCATCACCGGCTTGCAGTGGGTGGTGGACGGCTACACCCTGATGTTCGCCGCGCTGCTGCTCTCGGCGGGCGCCCTGTCGGACCGGGTCGGCGCGGGCCGTGCTTTCACAGGCGGGTTGGTGCTGTTCGTGGTCGCCTCGGTGGCATGCGGGCTCGCGCCCTCGCTGCCGGTGCTGGTCGCCGCCCGGGTGGTGCAGGGCATTGGTGCGGCCGTCATCATGCCGACCTCGATGGCGTTGGTGCGCCACGCCTTCCCCGACCCGTCCCGCCGGGCCCGCGCTGTGGGCGTGTGGGCGATGGGCGGTGCAGTGGCGGCGGTGACCGGACCCGTGCTCGGCGGTGTGCTCAGCCTGGTGTCCTGGCGGATGATTTTCTGGATCAACCTGCCGGTCGGCATCATTGCCCTGCTGCTCCTTGCCCGCGCCCCGCACTCGCCGACCCGGCCGGCGCCGTTTGACTGGACCGGGCAGATCACCGGCATTCTCGCGATGGGCGCACTGACCGTCGGGGCCATCGAGGCGGGAGAGGCAGGATTCGCCACGCCGCAGGTGCTCGGGGCACTGGCGCTGGCCGGGGTGGCGTCCGCTGCGTTCGTCACCGCGCAGGCGAAGGGCGCGCACCCGATGGTGCCGCTGGAGTTGTTCCGCTCCAAGACGGTGGTGATCACCACCGGCATCGGGTTCGCGTTCATGGTCGGCTTTTACGGACTGCCGTTCCTGTTCAGTCTGTACTTTCAGCAGCAGCACGGCTTGTCCGCGCTGGCTGCCGGGATTGCGTTCATGCCGATGATGCTGCTCAGTGCTTGCCTGACCCCGTTCTCCGCGCGGATCGCGGAGCGCACCGGCCCGCGGATGCCGATCGTCGCGGGCCTGGCGCTGATCGTTGCCGGGTCCGCTGCCCTGGTTCTCGTACCCGCCGCGGCACCGGTCTGGGTCACCGCGCTCTTGCTGATCCCGGTCGGCCTGGCGGGTCCGCTGGTGATGCCCCCGACCACCGCCCTGCTACTCGAGCACGTGCCCGCCCACCAGACCGGCACCGCAAGCGGGGTGTTCAACACCAGCCGCCAGATCGGAGGCGCACTGGCCGTGGCCGTCTTTGGCGCCCTGATCTCCGCCTCCGCCGGCTTCGAGCACGGGCTGCGCCTGTGCCTTGCCCTGGCCGCCGCCGTGGCGCTGGCCGCCGCCCTCGCCGCCACCCGCATCGCCACCGTTCGCCGCCCCAGTTAACCCAGTCCCGCCACGCCAACCAGACGGGCCCTCGAACCATGTCCAGACGCCCGTAGATTGGCGACCTCACGTCTTGAACAGCGAGGGTAATCACATTAGGCAAGGAGATTGGCAATTTATTAGTATAGTTAGACGGTGTTCAGCGAAGAGGTCACCGCCCAGGAGCTGCGGGCCGCGATGCGTCCGATCTGGCGGCAGCTGACCGCGGCCAGGACGATTTCGGTCGGCAAACTAGGGGTGCTCGGGTCTGGCCAAGCACAGACCCACAACCGCGTCGACTCTTGCTGTCGTCGGGAAGGTCAGCTCGCAAGCGATCGCCACGGCGGTGCGCGAACTCGAAAGCCTCGATTTAGTGGCGCGCACCCCCGATTCCGAGGATCGTCGCCGGACTTGGATCGAGCTCACGGATGCGGGCTACGAGAGGTTGGCGCAGGAACGCTCCACCGGCCTGCGGTGGCTCGAGCGCGCGGTCGCGGAACGACTGACCCTCAAGGAGAAGAAAACCTTGGCCGCCGCAATCCCCGTCCTGCACAAACTGATGGAAGAAGCACCGATTGCCTGAAGTGACGACACGCTCGAACTTACTTAACGCCCTTATCTACGCAGCTTTGACGAGCGCGGTCGTCAGTTCACTGGGCATGCTCCTGGTGCCGACCATCTCGGACGAGTTGCACGTGGACGTAAGCGCCGCACAGTGGATGCTCACCATCAACCTTCTGGTCGGGGCAATCACAACGCCGATCATGGGCCGACTCAGCGACGGCCCCCACAAGAAACGTCTACTCCTCTGCTCCCTGCTGACAATCCTGTTCGGATCGATCGTCGCCGCAGCGGCCCCCAACTTCACCGTGTTCCTGATTGGACGCGCACTGCAAGGACTGAGCTACGGAATCGTTCCGGTGACCATCGCCCTGGCCCGCCGCTACCTGACCGAGAACAAGGTGCATTTCGGCATCTCGAGTCTGTCGGTGACCGTCACGACCGGACTCGGCGTCGGCTACCCGCTGACCGGAATCCTCGCCGATTTGCTCGGCTTCCGGTTCGCCTTCTGGTTCGCGGCCCTGTTCCTGACGACGACAGTTCTCGTGGTCTGGCGGGTCGTTCCCGACGGCCCCGACGAGCGGGCACCACGCCGCACTTTCGACGTGCCAGGGGCAATCATGATCGGTATGGGACTCGCAGCACTGCTCGTCGCCGTGAGCGAAGGCTCACGCTGGGGCTGGACCAGTCCGTGGACGATCGGGTTCTTCATCGCTGCGGGGCTTATTCTCACGGCGTGGTCCCTCGTCGAACTGCGCACCCCGCACGCGCTGATCGACCTACGCGTTCTGCGTAACGGAGATGTGCTGGTGGCGAACGGCACCGCGATCGGGCTCGGCGCTGCAATGTACGTGAGCCTGTCCATCTGCAGCCTCATCGCACAGTCCCCGACCTCGACGGGGTACGGCATCGCCCTGCCGCTGTTTTGGGCCGGGTTCGTGATGCTTCCCCTCTCGATCGGCAGTTTCGGCGCGAACCGGCTGGTGCGCGTCGCCGCCCAGTGGGTTCGTATGAGAACGCTGCTCCTCCTCGGCGCCGGCCTCGTGA
>SEEV01000365.1 GCA_004211695.1 Rhodococcus sp. (in: high G+C Gram-positive bacteria) | reverse complement strand
CGTCGTCCAGGTAGATCGCGGACTTGACCTCGGTTCCGAAGCGGAAGTGGCGGCGCAGGTCGAAACGGTCGACGACGTCTTCGAGGTACTCGAGGATCTCGGGCTGGGTGATGTACGTGCTCTTCCAGGTGCCGTCCTGGAGCAGGTCCGAGTCGAAGGAGAAGCGGTAGAGGTGACTCTCGGTGTCGGAGAGGGCGCCCGGGTAGCGGTTCCAGTACCAGGTGCCGCCGGGGCCTTCTGCCTTGTCGAAGCCGACCGTGGTGAGGCCGAGTTCGTGGTGCAGCTTGTGGACGGCGTAGATGCCGCCGAAGCCGGCGCCGATGACGACGGCGTCAACGGTGTGGGGTGTGGCCTGGGAAGTCATGGCGAACTCCTGTGTCGTTATAGATGCAGGGGAAGAAACGGAGAAGGAAAGAGAAGGACGGCGGGGCCGCACTACGCGCACGCTGGACCGCCACCGGGGTCTATTTGTCGATTCGGAACAGGTGGTTCGATGCCTCGTCCGTGTCCTGTGTCCTATCTTCCGCGGCCGCCTCGATGTGATAGCCGCCACGGTGTCTAGATCAAAGATAGAAGAAGGTTCCAACACCCCTGCGTTCCAATGTGAAACACCTTGCGCCGAAACCGTGGACATGATGAGGGCGCGAGACGATCGAGGGCACCCTGCGGAAAAGCGGCGGAGACAAGGTCCGCGCCGCTGAAATTTCGGGCCGAATGAACAGACCCCCGACGGTGGACCGTCAGGGGTCTGTTCATTGGAGGCGTTCTCAGTGGGCTAACTTATCGTTGCGTCTGCAGGACGTTGGGCAGGGCCAGAATGTTCGGCCGAACGCAGTTGACCGATCAGATCTGCGGACCTCGGACCGCCGAGCAATTCCGCCGGGGTCTTCGACGTCTCGCGCATTCCGATAACGGCGATCGCACCGATTCCGGTGGCAACCGCACCGAAGAATGCAACCGGAAGCCAGCCCGACGGGCCCGTACTGAGGAGGAGGGCGGCGATCAGCGGAGCGAATCCTGCAAGGAGGTTACCGATCTGGTTGCTGACTGCCATTCCCGTGAATCGGACGGGTGCGGGGAATTGCTCGGCGAAGAACGATGTCCACACGCCGTTGTAGCAACTGAAGAACACTGACATGTTGACGAACGCGAAGATCGCGATCATCAAGATATTCGTTGTCGAGATCGCCCACAGGTACGCGAAGATACTGAGCGCACCACCGACGGCGCCGATCAGCATCGTTCGCTTCCGGCCGATGACGTCCGAGATATAGCCGGCTGCAGGGATGGTGATAATCGACAACGCTATTGCCCCGGAGATGATGGCGAGCATCGCACCCCGATCCACCCCGACCGAGGTGGCGTACGACAGGCTGAACACAGCGAACAAGGTTTGCATCGACGCCATCAGTGATGCTCCGGCAACACGGATCACGTCACGCCAGTGATACTTGATCACGTCGTTCAGCGGTCGCTTCCGGACTTCGCTTCCCTCTTTCGCTTCGGTGAACGCCGGAGTTTCGTCCAGATGGCTCCGCACGTAGTAGGTGATGACGACGACCACGGCGCTGAGCCAGAAGGGAATTCTCCAGCCCCAGGTGAACAGCAGGTCATGGGGCAACATCGCGACCGGGAGAAACACAACGGTGGCCAATGAGCAGCCGACCGCGTAGCCGACCATGACGAAACTGGTGAAAAATCCCCGGCGCCCGACCGGGGAATGCTCCACGGTCAACGTCGACGCTCCCGCCGATTCGGCCCCCGCAGAGAACCCTTGAACGACGCGGAGAGCGACCAGCAGTGCCGGGGCCAACAGACCCACCTGTGTGTATGTGGGAAGACACCCGATGGCAAAGGACGCGACACCCATCATCACGACTGTCGCCAGCATGACGCGTTTGCGGCCGAGCCGGTCGCCGAAATGTCCCATCACCACCGCGCCGACAGGACGTGCCACGTACCCCACCGCGAAGGTGGCGAATGACGCGATGAGCGCAACCGTAGGGTTGCCACCCGGAAAGAACAGCACGTTGAAGACGAGAGCGGCTGCCGCGCCGTACACGAAGAAGTCGTAGTACTCCAATGCGCTGCCGAGGAGTGCGGCTGTCGCCGCACGACGGGGAGTCATCGCGGGTGGCGACGAAGTCGTACTTGTCATGTGTTTCTCCTGGAGCAGGCTCAGTGGTAGCAGGACGGGGACAGAGGGTGTTGTGACCCTCTGCATCGGCGGGGCGACATTGTGATGGCCGCCACGGCGTGTGGATCAAACATAGAAGCGTGTCCCAACCCACCTGTGTTCCGATGTGAAACACCTCTTGCCCACCAGATCGATACCTCGAAGCCCGCCGATCTGCGTTGAACCCTGCTGGGCTGCGGCGACTCAGACCTGCCTCGCGTCCGCCGTGGCGGCCTGCACCAGAGGTCGACGGTCACGTCGCTCTGCGCGAATCGGGTGCCTGCACGCTGGTGTTCCAGGGCGATGTCGTCGACGGAAGACTTTGGGCCGGAGACATTCCCGGGACTGCCACGGCGCGGGCCCCCTCGCCACGTACGGCATACACAACCCGCCCGCGACCGGCGCGAGACGCAGGCGGACGAAAGCTACAGCGATCGAACGAAGCTACGGCGCTGCCGAAGGGCTCACCGGCACGGACGCCGAGAATCGATGACCGGACCGCGACTTCCCCGACATCGAGCCGCTCGAAGCGGTCTCGGCACGGGGCCGTCGCTCCCGCTGACAGCACCCCGGCAGGCAGCCCGCCGACGAGGAGCCCGGCAACGAGCAGTGCCGCCCTGCCAACCGCAAGCACGTAAGGTCCATGCCATTGGATAATTAGCTAAGCAATGTTATGTTCGCTGGGTGGCATCGGTTAGTGGCGGACAGCGATGGCCTCCTGTCGCCTACGAGCAGCACCCCTGGGTCAGCACGGCCCGCGACTCGGGTTCTCGGCGCGAGCGGCGTCTCACTGCCGGCCCCTACCGTGCGGCGGTGCCGGCGTTCATTGCGGACCGGACCATCTCACTGAGCAGCGAACTGCAGGCATTGACGGAGGAAGCGGCGACCGAACTCACCCGTTTCGACGTCGAGGTCGGTCACATCACCGCCCCGTTCGCCTCCATTCTGCTGCGCACCGAGAGTGCGTCGAGCTCGGAGATCGAGAATCTCACCAGCGGGGCGCGGCAAATCGCTCTGGCCGAACTCGGCCAGCACGCCTCCCGCAACGCTCGCCTGATCGTCGGAAACGTCCGGGCCATGCAATCCGCGTTGGAGTTGTCCGACGCCATCGACGCCGAGGCGATCCTGCGAATGCATCGGGCGCTGCTCGAGCATGACGATCAGGATATTGCCGGTCGATGGCGGCAGCAGCAGGTCTGGATCGGCGGGGGAAACCTCGGGCCACACACCGCGCAATTCATACCGCCACATCATGATCGGGTTCCCGAACTGATCGACGACCTGATTCTTTTCGCCAATCGGGTCGATGTGCCGGTGGTCGCGCAGATGGCGATCGCGCATGCGCAGTTCGAAACCATCCACCCGTTCCCCGACGGCAACGGGCGTGTCGGTCGCGCCCTGATTCAGGCGATGCTGCGCGGTGGGCAGCTCACCCGCAGCGTTACCGTTCCGGTGTCCGCGGGCCTACTGCACGACACCGCAGCGTATTTCGAGGCGCTCGGCGAGTACCGGGCGGGGAATGTCGAGCCGGTCGTGCGTTCCATCGCGGAAGCATCGTTCGGTGCGGTCGCCAACGGCCGCACCCTCGTGCAGGACCTGGAGTCGGTTCGCGCCGACTGGCGCACCCGTGTGACGGCGCGACGCGGCGCGGCGGTGCACCGACTGGTGGACTTCCTCCTGCGCCAACCGGTGGTGGAGGGCAAGCTCGTCGCGTCCGCGCTCGGGGTGACCGGCGCCAACGCGCAGATCGCGATCGACCGCCTGGTCGACGCCGGAATACTCACCCAGATCACCGACGGACGACGAAACCGGATCTGGCAAGCGAAGGACGTGGTCCGCATGCTGGACGAGTTCGCCGCCCGCGCCACACACCGCCGACAGTGAATGCGGTGTGGCCTGGACCGCCGAGCAACTCGCTCGCTGAAGGCTCGCCCGCCCGGCCCGGCGAAGCTACTGTGTTCCGGTGCCCCTGCTCGACCCGAACAGGGCCCTACCCGGCCGCCCCCAGCGAGTGCTCGTCGCCGGAACATCCGGTGCCGGCAAGACCACAACGTCCGCGCGCATCGCGGCACTGCTCCACATCGAACACATCGAGATCGATGCGCTGTACCACGGCCCGGACTGGACACCACGCGAACGATTCCTCACCGACGTCGAGGAATTCAGCGCCCGACCGCAATGGGTCACCGAATGGCAATACGGCACTGTCCGAGAACAACTCGTCGACCGGGCCTGGAACACTCACCACAAATACCCGCACCGGATCGACGCGATCCGCCGGCGTCGCCCCGACCTCACCATCGTCCGACTCCGTACCCGGGCCGACATCGAACGGTGGGTAGACGGACCCCTCACCGGGGCCGTCTACCCACCGACCTAGTCGACGCCGAACACGACCGGACTATCCGACGGTTGCGGCGGCGGCGTCCTCGGCCGGAACGCCCGTTCGGATGAGCCGATCGAATGCGCTCAGCGCTGCCGTTGCTCCGGCACCCGCGGCGATGACGATCTGCTTGTACGGCACAGTGGTGCAGTCGCCGGCAGCGAAGACGCCGGGTACCGAGGTCTGGCCCCGGTCGTCGATGACGATCTCGCCGCGATCGGACAACTCGACGCTCCCGGCCAGCCACTCCGTGTTAGGCAGCAGACCGATCTGGACGAAGACACCCTCGATGTCGAGCGTGTGAGATGTTTCGGTCGTGCGGTCCTGGTAGGCCAGGCCGGTGACCTTGTTGCCGTCCCCGAGGACCTCCGTCGTGAGCGTGCTCAGGAGGATGTCCGCGTTGGGGAGGCTGCGCAGCTTGCGCTGCAACACCTCGTCGGCGCGGAGCACCGAGTCGAACTCGATGAGAGTGACATGCTCGACGAGACCTGCGAGGTCGATTGCCGCCTCGACTCCCGAGTTGCCGCCACCGATCACGGCGACGCGCTTGCCCTTGAAGAGCGGTCCGTCGCAGTGCGGGCAGTAGGTCACACCCTTGTTCCGGTAGGTGTCCTCGCCGGGCACGTTCATCGAACGCCACCGCGCACCCGTGGACAGGACCACCGTGCGGGCGAGCAGGGAAGCGCCGCTGTCCAATTCGATTTCGATGAGGCCACTGTCGGTGACCGCCGGCACGAGCTTCGCTGCCCGCTGCGTGTTCATGATGTCGACGTCGTACTGACGGACGTGGTTCTCGAGCGCTGCCCCGAGCTGGGGGCCCTCGGTGTGGGGAACGGAGATGAAGTTCTCGATCGCCATGGTGTCGAGCACCTGACCGCCGAAACGTTCAGCGGCGACACCTGTGCGAATTCCCTTGCGCGCGGCGTAGACCGCGGCCGCGGCGCCGGCCGGACCACCGCCGACGACGAGGACGTCGAAGGGATCCTTCTCCGCGATCGCGGCAGCGGCACGGTCGGCGGCGCCGACGTCGAGCTTGCCGATGATCTCCTCCAGGCTCGTCCGGCCCGAGCCGAAGAGTTCACCGTTGAGGTACACCGTCGGCACCGCCATGACCTGACGGCCTTCGATCTCGTCCTGGAACAGGGCGCCGTCGATCGCGACGTGGCTGATGCGCGGATTGAGCACGCACATCAGGTTCAGGGCCTGCACGACGTCCGGGCAGTTCTGGCAGGACAACGAGTAGTAGGTCTCGAAGTGGAAGTCCCCGTCGAGGTCGCGGACCTGCTCGAGCAGTTCGGGTGCCTCCTTCGACGGGTGGCCGCCGACCTGGAGCAATGCGAGTGCGAGCGAGGTGAACTCGTGTCCGAGGGGGATGCCCGCGAAGCGGACCGCGATGTCGGTGCCAGTGCGGCGGACAGCGAACGACGGGCGTCGCGTGTCGTCGTCGCGGCGTTCGTAGGTGATCTTTTCCGACATCGCCGCGATCTCGGTGAGCAGTTCGGCGAGTTCGGCCGACTTGGGTCCGTCATCGAGCGAGGACACGAGCTCGATAGGCAGTGTGAGCCTTTCGAGCAGGGACTTCAGTTGGCCGGCGAGCGAGGCTTCGAGCATGCGGATCTACTCCATCGATCGGGAGGACATGGGATCGGGAACCGAACGACCTGGTGCAGGTGGTCCGGAAAGTGTTGGTGCGACACCGATTGCCCCCACGGGAGCTGAGCACCGGGAACCGAGCGCACGGGCTCAGAAGATCTGAGCCCGTGCCTACGGTGCGACTGGGCTGCGTCAGATCTTGCCGACGAGGTCCAGCGACGGAGCGAGGGTCTCTTCGCCCTCTTCCCACTTTGCCGGGCAGACCTCTCCGGGGTGCGACCGGACGTACTGGGCGGCCTTGACCTTGCGAACCAGCTCTGCGGCGTTGCGCCCGATGCCTTCTGCGGTGACCTCGGTGAACTGGATGACACCGTCGGGGTCGACGAGGAAGGTGCCGCGGTCGGCCAATCCCTCGTTCTCGCGGAGGACCTCGAAGTTCTTGCT
>SEEV01000364.1 GCA_004211695.1 Rhodococcus sp. (in: high G+C Gram-positive bacteria) | reverse complement strand
GCATCGGGGTGCTGCTGGTGCGGTGCGTGCCCGGCCTGGGGGTAGACCGCCAGCTGCGCGTCGGCCAGCTCCCGGTAGAGCAGCCACTGATTCTTGACCGGGAAGAAGTGGTCGTCGTCCCCGGAGACGATGAGCGTCGGCTGGCGCATCGTCCCGAGCCGGGCGTAATGGTCGGTCTTACCGCCCATGAAGTCCATGATCAGCCCCGCCATCGCCTGGATGGTCGCCGGTGCGACGAGAGGCTCGCGGTCGGTTCTGAGGGCGTGGCGGTCGATATAGGCCTGCGTCTCGGCATCGCGACCGTCGGCGAAGAACAGGTAACGGATATCTTCGAACGAATACTCGGGTTTGAGGGCGATGTCGAAAACAATGTCGGTGTGCGGGTCGGTCTCTGGGTTGCCGCCCGGGCCGGTGCCGACGAGGACAACGCTGCGTACCAGGGTTGGTTCCCGCATCGCGAGGGCCTGCGCAACGAAGCCGCCCATGGAGAATCCGAGCACGTCCACGACGTCATGGCCCAGTGCCCTCACGAAGGACGCCGCGTTATCGGCCTTTTCGTCCACACTTGTAGCCGGAGACCCGGTGGACGAACCCACCGCCGCGTCACTGAACAGAATGACGTGCCGGTGTTCGGCCACGGCGTCGACGAACGCCGGATCCCAGTCGTCGAGGGTTCCCCGGAAACGGTGCAGGAAGACCAACGGGGTCGTGCCCCTGTGTTGGTCCGTTCCCACCTCCCGATAGGCGTAGCGGACGCCGCCGACCTCCACGTACTGGGTTTGGGCCTCGACCGAAAGGTACTGCTGGACAGGTTGATCGCTCACGGAAGAACTCATGTTGCACCTCATCAATTGGCAGCGAGAACTGGGCCGCCCGGATGGCGTCCGTCGGCGCCCTGCCCGACGGCTGGTCAGGGCGATCGGCGCCGTGGTCCTCGCCTTTGGTTCGGGAGCTAAATGTAACCCCAGTCACTTCCATCATGCAAGTAACAATTCGAAGGAGGGCTCGGTGGGCGGAACGGCTCAGCCGGATTCGTATCGGTGAATAGGGTTCCGCTACCGCTGTGATCGTTCGGGAACGATGGAGGCCTGCTTGGCAGCCGGTCACGCCGCGGGGGACGACAACGGCATGGTTGTGTCCGAAGATCCGCCCGAGACAACTCTCTGGACCAGATGGCCGCGGCGGCAAGATGTGCGGTGTCCGGCGAGCGTGCGCCGTGACCTCTCGTAGGCGATGCTGATCGGGCACCCGGTGAGCTACGGCCGCGGCGTGTTCGGCCCTCCGCGGGGTGGCGTTGCCTGCGTCGAATGGCGCGGTGCGGCGGGGAACCGCCCGCCGTACGTCCGCCGCACCCCTGGAACCTCGGCGCATTCGACTGATTGCCGGCTCCCTGCCGGCGTACGTCGATCTTCAAGCAGCTACTCGTAGCGCAATGAGGCGTGTTGCCGTACCATCATATTACGGTCGTAATATAAATGCGGACCCCGTCTGCCGAGGAGGCGTCATGACCCTGAACACCGAACTCTGGAACGCGAAGAACTCGCCAACCCGGACCATTGACATCGATGGGACCCGTTCGCCTATCGAGAGTTCGGACCGAACACCGGCGTTCCCGTTGTGTTCCTTCACCACTTCACCGCGGTCCTCGACGACTGGGACCCCGGGTTATTGACGGCATCGGATCACAACGACGCGTGATCACCTTCGACAACCGCGGGGTCGGCGGATCCGGGGGGCGCACGCCTGCAACGGTTTCGGCGATGGCTGACGACGCCATTGCCTTCATCCGGGCGCTCGGCCTCGAGCAGGTCGACCTGATGGGCTTCTCCCTGGGCGGGTTCGTCTCACAGATGGTCGTAGCGAAGCAGCCGACACTCGTCCGCAGGATCGTCCTCGCTGGCACAGGGCCGGCAGGCGGGGTCGGCGTCGGCAAGATCACCCCGACCCTGCTCGGCGACATGCTGCACGGCCTGCTCACCCTCAAGGACCCGAAGCGCTACCTCTTCTTCACGAGAACGGCGCACGGGAAGGCGGCTGCGGCGGACTTCATGAATCGGCTCGAGGAACGCACAGAAGGACGCGTCGCTCCCACATCGCCGTGGGGCGTCGCCGCACAGATCGTCGCGATTCGTCGCTGGGGAGCACAGGATCCCATGGACCTGGCCTCGATCGAGCATCCTGTGCTCGTCGCGAACGGCGAGGACGACCGCATGCTGCCGACGCGGAGTTCCTTCGACCTCGCGCACCGTCTGCCGAACGCCTCGCTCCGCATATACCCAGACGCTGGCCATGGTGGCGTCTTCCAACACCATGAGCAGTTCGTCCCGCAGGTGCTGGAGTTCCTCAGGTGACCGGTTCGGGCAAGCTCCATCCTGGGACCGACAGCGCGCAAAGGTCGTGCTAGCAAAGTTGGACCGCGCGACCGGCGGTGCAGGCGCGGACCTTCAGCCGCGGTGGGCGGGCCAGGGGTCCGGCAAGGACGGATGAGGAACTTCGGCAACGTCAGTATGATTTGTGGCCCTCCGCCCGCCGCAACCGTCGCGGATCTACACCATCTCGTCGATCTACGCCGTCGCACTGATGTGTTGAGGGACCCGTACACCGTGCGCGAATCGCTGTCTGCGATCCCGCTTCGGCAAGCGCGAGAACGGTTGCCTGCCGCATGCGTGAGAACGCAACTCGGCACGAGCGGGCTCTTACCGTCAAGGATCCGAAAATGGGAGTATGATCGTAATATAATTATTACAGAGCAAGCGTTGCCGGAGAGCAAGGGCTATCCCCGGCACGTGGAGGAGGATGCGGTGCGGTACGGGAAAGAGCACAAGCAGGCGACGCGGCGGCGGATCGTCGAAGTGGCGGGCCGACGGTTCAAGCAAAATGGCATCGATGGCTCGGGGATCGCTACGCTGATGAAAGACGCCGGCCTGACCAATGGCGCCTTCTATGCTCATTTCGCATCCAAGGAAGAGTTGGTCGCCACCACCGTCATCGACCAACTCCGCGAACAAGGTTCGAGTTTCAGTGCGTTCGCGCCTGACCGTGCCGGACTCGAACAGTTGGTGCGGGGATACCTGTCGGTTGAGCACCGCGACAACCCCGAGGACGGCTGCCCTTCCGCAGCCCTGCTCGACGAGATCGGACGCTGCACGGACGCGACCAAGCGGGCGTATACCGATGGCATGCTGGTCGTCATCGACCAAATCGCCGCTCGTGTGACGCCGCTGGATCCGCAGTCGGCGCGCGCGAAGGTGCTCAGCGTCTTCGCCCTGATGGTCGGGACCCTGCAACTTTCCCGCGCCCTTGCCGATCGACAGCTCGCCGACGAGGTCCTCGAGCAGGGCGTCCAGAATGCCCTCGCACTCTTGGGCTCCGAGCAGCAGAGCTGATGGAACTGTTCGACGAGTTCGGAAAATAACAGCGAAGCGTCAGCTCTCGCGTACTCGACCTCGGAGAAAATCACGAAAAAAGTTGCGCAACTGGCGAACTTAGATAGCGAACAATCCGCTTGGCAACTCAGGGCAGCCGCGGCAAATCCATGAACAGCCGACGGCGCAACGGCCGGAACGCCCGCGACATCACCTACATCCCCATAGAACGAACGACAATCGATATCACAGGAGAACACCATGAATACGAAAAACCACACACCAGACAACAGCATTGCCGCGTACAAGGATGCGCCGGCCCGCACCGTCACTACCGAGGGCGTCACCTATGCCTTCCGCGAGCTGGGCCCCAAGGGAGGGATTCCCGTCGTCTTCTTCGTCCACCTTGCCGCGACCCTGGACAACTGGGACCCCCGCATCATCGACCCCATCGCGAAGAAGCACCATGTCATCGCCTTCGACAACCGGGGAGTCGGTGCCTCCACCGGCACCGTTCCCGACAACATCGAGGAAATGGCCGACGACGCTGTGAGGTTCATCCGTGCCCTCGGCTTCGACAAGGTCGACATTTTCTCGTTCTCTCTGGGCGGCATGATCGCCCAAGACCTCGTCGTCAGGCATCCCGAGCTCGTCCGCAAGCTCATCCTCACCGGCACCGGCCCTGCCGGTGGGAAGAACATCGACAAGGTGGCAGGCACAACCTACTACGACACACTGCGCGCAACGCTCACACGGCGGGACCCGAAGGAATTCTTGTTCTTCAACCGCAACGCCACCGGCAAACGCGCCGCACACGCGTTCGTCGAGCGTCTCGCCGAGCGCACCACTGACCGCGACAAGCCGATCAAAGTGAAAGCATTTCAGACACAGCTGAAAGCGATCAAGAAGTGGGGACGCGCGAGACCTGCCGACCTGTCAAAGATCACCGCGCCCACCCTGATCGCCAACGGTGACAACGACCGGATGGTGCCTTCCGTCCTCTCAGAGGACCTGCATCGGCGGATTACCGGCTCCGAGCTCATCATCTACCCCGACTCGGGTCATGGCGGCATCTTCCAGCACCACGACAAGTTCGCCCCCACAGCGCTCGAGTTCCTCGCCCGCTGATATCACGGGACGATCGATTCGGATCTTGCCGACAGGCCGAACCAGCTTGCGGAGAAGATACGACAGTGGCGCAATCCGCCCGTCCGCCCGCGGGCGGTCAGGGTTATCCGGCTGTGCCGAGGGAAACATCGGATCTTCGCTATGCCCGTTGCCCCCCGTGCGGCATTTACCTAACAGATGACGACCGTGACCTCGCTGATCCGCGGCACTGTTCTCGTTCGTGCCGGTGAGCTGATCGCGAAACTTGGCCGGGATCCGGCGCGACGACGCTGGGGCCAGGTTGCTCGACCGGCCCGACGTCGTGAGGTCACTCATCGCCTGATTGTCAATCAGGTCAGCGTCCTCCTGCACCGCTAACTCTTCGTTGAAGCCGTCCGAAAAGCATGAGCAACAATCCTGGCATCGAACCTGCAGGCCGCGTGTGGCGCCCTGGACTGCCACACACCGTCCTCCATGCTCGAGTTGCGCGTGAATTGTATGTCCACGCCTTTGACGCGTCACAGCATGGAACTGCCGCCGTTCACGCTGATCACCTGACCGGTCACGTAGGACGCTTCTTCGGAAGCGACGAAGGCAACCGCGGCGGCGACCTCTTCGACCGTTCCTGGACGATTCATCGGGATGAGGTTGCGCATCTGGGCCCCGAAGACCGCCATGTCGTCTTTCACTTCGGGGGCTGCGGACGCCAATGTGGCTGCGGCCTCCGGGGTCTCGATCCATGCCGGAGCGACCGTGTTGACGGTGATTCCGGAATCCGCGAACTCACGCGCGAGCCCGGTTCCGAATGCATGGACTCCGCCCTTGGCAGCGTTGTAGATCGCGTGCCGGTACAGCCCGTTGCGTACGGATTCGGCGCCGATGTGAACGATCCGGCCGTATCCGGCGTCCACCATGTGGGGTAGTGCTTCGAGGGTGGTGTACAGGGTCGTCCAGAGGTTGCGGTCGATGGTGGCCCGCAACGTTTCCTCGGTGTGGTCGAACGTCGGACGGATGACGCCTCCACCCGCACAGTTCACCAGTACGTCAACCGCGCCGCGCTCGGTGACCGTCCTTCGGATGAGGTCGGCGGCGCCCTCTCGTTGCGAGAGGTCTCCGACGACCGTGGTCACCGACGCCGCGTTGCCGGGCCGAAGGTGTTCGGCCACAGCCTCTACTGCGTCCGCGCTGAGGTCTCCGAGGACAAGATCGGCACCCTCGTCCGCCAGTCGCACGGCGATGGCGCGGCCGATGCCGCTGCCGGCGCCGGTGACAACCGCGGTCCGGCCTTTGAACCTGTTCATTTGGTGGTATTACCTTCCGCTGGAATGCGCTGGACGCGAGGGTGTTCAGTCTTCGTTCGGCGCTATGTACACCCGGCCGTCGGTCACGACGGTTCGGTACTTCTTCAATGCGAGAACCGCGGGAAAGCACAGTGGTGCTCCGGTGCGGACGTCGAACCGGGCCATGTGGAGCGTGCAGAGCACCTCGTGCCCCTCCAGTTCGCCCTCCTCGCCGAGCGACCACTTCTCGTGACTACAGGAATCGGATGTGGCGTAGAATTCGCCGTCGACGCGATACACGGCGATCCCACCTTCCGCCTCCAACCGAAGGTTTTCACCGTCAGCCAGATCCTTCTCGTTGCACGCGAAGGTCAGTGCTTCGGTAGACATTTCTGGTGCCATGGTCGGCCCTCTCGTCAAGCGCGGTTGCGGGGATCGCCTATTCGTCGGCGGTGCGAATTGTGGATCGTGGAGGCGTTCAGATGATGAAGCTGATCTTGCCCTGGGGATCGAGCATGTCGTGAGCCAGGACGGCTCGTTTGCGACGGATCAGGAACGACGAGTTCCGGGGTATGAGTTCGTAGTCGTATCGCCCTACGTAGGTGTCGAACTTGCCCGCTTTTGCGCGGTTGATGATGAAATTCGCAGTGACGGAGACCGATTCGTCGGCCTCTGCAAGGATCCGCACGTTGCCGACGATCCGACTGGTCTGAGAATGAGGAAACTCGGCATGCGCCTCCGGCTTCTTGAGACGAATCACCCTCTGTTCGAGCATGGTGCGACCGTCGTGGATGAGCGACCACGTGAGACCGGGGTCTGCGTCCGGCCGATCCGTGGCGGGCACTTCGTA
>SEEV01000894.1 GCA_004211695.1 Rhodococcus sp. (in: high G+C Gram-positive bacteria) | reverse complement strand
ATGTGGTACTGGCTCGGTGACCATTACTGGTACACGGTGTACCCCCTGGTCACGATCTTCGGCCCGATCTTCGGCTGATTGCGATAATCGGATTCGGTGACGACGTTTCTTCTAGTGGCGTACCTGTCGCCGATAGTGCGTTTTCGGACGCATCGATACCCACTTACCGGTCACCGATCAGTCATCAAAGACGGTCGCCATCGGCGTGCCTGAGGCTTCGCCGCTGCTGTCGAGGGTTTTCGGCTGTCTGAGGTCGGTCAACACCACCGAATGGACTGGCACGTCGTTCTCGAAGACTTCCCACCGCGTGAGGAGCCCCATTCGATCGTCGAAGGTCAGTACGGTGTGCGCATCGGATCCAGTGCTGTGCTCGGCGCGGAGTAGGCACCCAGAGGCAGTGTTGGTCACTTCGCTTAGGTACCACTCGTCCCGCGAACGCCCCCATACGTCGAGGTCGAGCGGGTAGCAGGGACGAATGCAGATCGGGGCCGTCGGAATGCGCAGATCGGGGTCGATGTGGTCGAACTCCCCTCGGCGGATGCGGCGGCCGTGCGCCGGTGAATAGTCCTCCGTGGTGCCGTCGTCTCGGTTGTGAATCGTCCACGACCTATCGGTGGGAGCGGTGACAAAGTCGTAGACGGATGCCTTCGTGCGCGAAGTGACGTGTGACGTCCCTTCGAGGACTGGCAGATTCGCAATATCGAGCAATCGGCCAATGATCGGGAACAGCGGCGTTCTGCTCATCAGCTGCCTCCTGCGACGGGGTATCCGCCGGCTGGGTCGGAGTGCTTCCGTCCAGCCTACGAGCATCGACGATATGGTTGCGTTGCCGATCGCCTCCCGCTTGGCGATCGGCGACCGGGATACGGGGCGTGAGCCTTGATCTGGTGAACTACCGAAGTGACTGCACGCAGCCGTTCTGCCGATAGCTCGAGTTTGGTTTCGGCGTTGGCGATCTATGGCGCCCTCCTGGGAGTGCTCGCGTCGTTGGCGTGGAGGTGGATCGGGCCGCCGACCTTCGGGCCGCCGGGCCCGATACGTGCGATTGCCAGATTCTCGGCCGAGCCACCGTCCCCATCCTGGGTACCGACATGGCCCGGGATGGCCGCCGCACTGATCGTGCTCGGAGCCGTTGTTCTCGCGGCTGCCGGGTACGGACTTACCGGTTCTCGATGGTCCTGGGTGCGTGATGGGCGTGGCAGCCGACGCCCGCTGATCACGCTCCTGATGGGGCTCGGATTCGGCGCAGGTGTTATCGCAGCGCTCACCATAGTGGCTGTGCCGTATGGCGTTGCGATCGAGCATGTCGGTGACCGACTGCCGACGCTGACGCGGATGACGCTGTCCGACACCGATCTGATGTGGTGGCTGATCGC
>SEEV01000893.1 GCA_004211695.1 Rhodococcus sp. (in: high G+C Gram-positive bacteria) | reverse complement strand
TTCTGCTGCTCGGCGTTGACCTCGCTGATGCTGGCGGGCAGCGTGGCGAACGGGCCGTCCATGACGGTGACCGACTCGCCGACCTCGAAGTCGACCTCGATGAGCGGCTTCGCGAAGCTTTCGCCGCCGGTCTCGCCGCCCGAAACGGTTGCCGCGGCGGTCTGCTTCTTCTGCTCCTGCTGCGGGAGCAGGAACTTGGTCACCTCGTTGAGGGTCAGCGGGGACGGACGCGACGTGGCACCGACGAATCCGGTGACGCCGGGCGTGTTGCGCACAGCTCCCCAGGACTCGTCGTTGAGATCCATACGGACCAGGATGTATCCGGGCAGAACCTTGCGGTTGACCTGCTTGCGCTGTCCGTTCTTGATCTCGGTGACCTCTTCGGTGGGAACTTCCACCTGGAAGATGTAGTCGCCGACGTCGAGGTTCTGAACACGGGTCTCGAGATTGGCCTTGACCTTGTTCTCGTAGCCCGCGTAGGAGTGGATGACGTACCAGTCACCGGGGGCGCGACGCAGCGCGGCCTTGAGTTCCGCAACGGGATCCTCGGGCTCTTCAGCGGTCACAGCCTCGTCAGCGGTCTCGGTCTCTTCGGAGGCCTCGGCCTCTTCGGCGGGCGTCTCGTCGACGACCTCGTCGGCCGGGGCGTCCTCGGTTACGTCCTCACCGAGGATTTCCGCGGCTTCGGTGCCCTCTTCGGCAGCCTCGACATCCACTTCGGCTGCCGCCTCGGCAGAAACACGCTCTTCGGCCAAGGCCTCATTCGTGTCGTTCTCGGGGGTGCTCACTGGGGCACTCGCTTCCTCTCGTCACTCACATACTTCGGATCCACCGGGGCGGATTCCGTCAACCGAACAACCAGGTGACGCCTTTGATGACCGCCAGATCCAACACTCCGATGAACGTCACCATGAACACCACGAATACCAGGACGACGCTGGTGTAGGTGATCATCTGCTTGCGATTGGGCCAGATGACCTTGCGGAGTTCGGCGATGACCTCGCGGAAGAACCGGCGCAGGCGCTTGAAGATGTTCTCCTTGCGCGGCTTGTCTGCGCGATCCTTCTTTGCCGGCTTGACCGTGGTGGCCGTCTCCGACTTCGAGCGTTCCGGTGACTTCACGGAACTCGCGGCGACCTCGGTACCTGCCGGCGAACGACGGCCCTGGCGCTTACCGCTGGGCTTACCCGAGGGAGAGGCGGAACGCGTGGTGGCGTCGGCCGCGGTGTCGTCGGCACCGTCCGGGCGCGTCGACCCTGCAGTGTCGCCGTCGCGCTTGGCGCGCTCCTCGCTCACGTCGTTCCTCTCAGTCGCTGGCATCCGGGGGCAGGGGCGACAGGACTTGAACCTGCAACCTGCGGTTTTGGAGACCGCTGCTC
>SEEV01000892.1 GCA_004211695.1 Rhodococcus sp. (in: high G+C Gram-positive bacteria) | reverse complement strand
GCTGCCGGTGCAGATCGATCCCGACGACCTGACTTCCGTCATACTCGTTCATAGGGGCCTCCTCCGTCGTGACGAAACCTTGACACCCCCAGCATTCGCCGGGAACTACGAGGAGCGGGGAGGCCCCGCCCCTTTCATCGCATCAGGTCACTGCCGTCCAGGAAGACTTCGCGGAGGCTTGCTCCGTCGAGGTACGAGTGATCGAGGTCGGCCAGTGAAAGGTTTGCGCCGTCGAGGTTTGAGTCGGACAAGTAGGCCCCTGTTAAGTCCGCGCCCTGGAAAATGGCGTGGGTGAGGTCCATCTGCACCAAATAGGTTCCAGTCAGGTCGGTGCTGTAGAACGCCACGGACGAGAGGTCACCATACAGACTCATTTCTGCGAGGCAGGTGTCTGACAGGTCGACGTAAATGTCCTCGTTGCTTTCGGCTCGGCGGCCCAGGACATCGACGGCCGCGTCGATGTCATCCGCCACGGGAGTCCCTTGCACAGCGGGGTCGGCGAGGTTCGGCTCGTCGTTGCCTTTGCGGACGTCGTCGTGCACAGGCCGGTTGGCGCATACACCGGAACCGGCTGGAACGTGGGTGCGGACGTAAGCGGTGATTACTTCGATCACCGTCGGCTGATGCCGCGGGGAGTCGAAGGCAAGTTGTTCGAGTGAATAGATAGCGCCGAGCCGGGTTTCGAGCTTGTCGGAGCTGAGTTGATCTATCGCCCGTGCGAACCGCTCGCTCGCCTGCTGCTGTTGCTGCTGTTGTCGCTGCGCCGCGAACTGCTCGCTGTTGGCGGCGAGAGTTCGTGACGAGATGACGACCGCTGTGATCGCCGCGACCGCAGTCGCGAGCCCGACCACCGCCTGCCAGAACACCGGTGACTTCACGGTGTGCTTCATCGCGGACCATAGCCGGCTCGGGAGAGGTCGCGGAGTTCTCCTCAGACGCTGGCCCGCGAGCCGTGGCCGCCGCGGCCTTGCCGCGCTCACCGCCACGCCTTCCGCAGACCCACCACAGGCGCCATACGCGGATTATCCCGCTGCTCCGCCGTCCTCCAGGGCATCTTCGCCCGATCCACCCGAAGCGCACGGTCGTTGTGAAAGATCCGAACGGCCGTACCGTGAAACGGGTCGGCCCCCTCCAGAAGAAAAGGCATGTGAGACGACGGACGCCCGATGAGCATGGACGCCCTGTGCCAGGCCGGATCGGCGATGACCGCGATCGCACAAACCCTCGGAGTGGCCAGATCGACGCTGTACCGCACCCTCGACTAGTAGACCGTTCGACACGCCGCCATCCGGCCAGGGGCTCGACCCAGCAGAAGATCGAGCAGGTCCCGTGCCGCACGTACTCGGAGTCCTCCTTCAGGTCGCGTCCCGGGCCTGCTGGGATCGGGTCACGCGCGTGAGCGAGGAGCTGGTAGGGCTTTTCGTCCATGCACACCACCGGCCGCATCGGGTCGTGGATCCGGGCGTAGACCGACAGGATGTCTTCCATGCGGGCCGCGAACTCTGCGTTGGCCTTTGGTGGGATGGTCCAGCACTTCCTCAGGTGAGGACGAAGTTTCGTTTTTTTAAAACCCGGCCGATGGTCGAGTGGTCCAGGTCGGGGATCCCCTCGGTCAACGCGACGTGCTTCTCCAGCAGTCGCAGCGACCACCGCGACCGACCCTCGGGCGGCTTCGAGCAGGCCAACGCAATCAACCTGGCCTCGATCTCCCCCGTGATCTGCGAGGGCACCGGTGGGAGGTCACGCTGCTTGCGACCGATCGTGGCCTCCACGTCCCGACCGGTCTCAGCGAACCGCTTGGCCACCAGCCGCAACGTCTCACCTGAGACCCCCAACCGTGCTGCGATCACCTCCTTCTCATCAACCACCCCGACCGAGGTGTCCAGCGCCAGCAACACCCGGGCCCGCCGGATCATCGAGGCCGGATGCACCCCGGTCGTGGTCAACCG
>SEEV01000891.1 GCA_004211695.1 Rhodococcus sp. (in: high G+C Gram-positive bacteria) | reverse complement strand
TTCGGCGACACCTCGCCGCCCTCGCCGTCGGTGATCCGCTGGACGGCCTGCGAGAACTCGATCTGCAGGCGACGCGGCAGCACCAGCCCGTGATCGGCCTTCATGATGTACGCGACGCCCCCCTTGCCGGACTGCGAGTTGACCCGGATGACGGCCTCGTACGTGCGCCCCACGTCCTTCGGGTCGATCGGCAGGTACGGAACCGCCCACAGGATGTCGTCGACGTCGGCGTCCTGCGAATCGGCGTCGAACTTCATCGCGTCGAGGCCCTTGTTGATCGCGTCCTGGTGGCTGCCGGAGAACGCGGTGTACACGAGGTCGCCGCCGTACGGGTGGCGCTCGTGGACGGGCAGCTGGTTGCAGTACTCGACGGTGCGGCGGATCTCGTCGATGTTGGAGAAGTCGATCTGCGGGTCGACGCCGCGGGTGAACATGTTGAGTCCGAGCGTGACCAGGCAGACGTTGCCGGTGCGCTCACCGTTGCCGAACAGGCAGCCCTCGATGCGGTCGGCGCCGGCCTGGTAGCCCAGCTCGGCGGCGGCCACGCCCGTGCCGCGGTCGTTGTGGGGGTGCAGCGACAGGATGACCGAGTCGCGGCGGGCCAGGTTACGGTGCATCCACTCGATGGAGTCGGCGTACACGTTCGGCGTCGCCATCTCGACGGTGGCCGGCAGGTTCAGGATCACCGGGTTCTGCGGCGTCGGCTGCAGCACCTCTGTGACGGCGTCGCACACCTCCTTGGCGTACTGCAGTTCGGTGCCGGTGTACGACTCGGGGGAGTACTCCCAGCGCCACTGCGTGTCCGGGTACTTCTTCGCCTCTTCGAGGGCCAGGGTCGCCGCGTCGGTCGCGATCTTCTTGATCACGTCGCGCTCGGCCTTGAACACCACCCGGCGCTGCAGGATGGACGTCGAGTTGTAGAAGTGGACGATCACCTTGTTCGCGCCCTCGCAGGCCTCGAACGTGCGCTTGATCAGTTCCGGCCGGGACTGTGTGAGCACCTGGATGGTGACGTCGTCCGGGATCGCTCCGTCTTCGATGATCTCGCGGACGAAGTCGAAGTCCGTCTGGCTCGCCGACGGGAACCCGACCTCGATCTCCTTGTAGCCCATCCGCACCAGCAGTTCGAACATGCGGCGCTTGCGGGCGGGGCTCATCGGGTCGATCAGCGCCTGGTTGCCGTCACGGAGATCGACGGCGCACCACTGCGGGGCGCGGTCGATGACCTTGTCGGGCCACGAGCGATCCGGCAGCGACACCGGCTCCACTTCCTCGGAGAAGGAGCGGTAGCGGAACGTCGGCATCGACGAATTCTTCTGCGTGTTCCATTCCGGCTGATCGGAGGGAGCAGGCTTGGAAGGCGGCGTGATGGTGCGCGTT
>SEEV01000890.1 GCA_004211695.1 Rhodococcus sp. (in: high G+C Gram-positive bacteria) | reverse complement strand
GGGCACCTGGTCCTGTGCGGGCCACGCGTGCAGCAGCATCGGATGCGGCTGGCTCGGTCTGCGCGGTGCTCGGCCTTCCCCGTCGTCGTCGGCCCACCGGCGCCCGTACTGGTCCGGAATGCTGCCCCATCCCCAGTACGGCACGGGGGCCTCGGGGCGAATACCCAGCACCTCCACGGGGTCGACCTTCTCCCTCCCGACCACACAGCGGTGGGTCCAGTCATCGCCCAGATCGAAGGTGAACTGGAACTCCACACCCAGCCCCAGCAGTCGAGCGACCTTCGCCGACTCGATGTCCACCGCCTCGGTGATCGGCCCACCGAGCGACTCCACCATCTCGGCGCCGGTCTCGGTGTCGGTGACCACTCGTCCATCGGCAAGGGTGAACATCGACAGGTGAGACCTGTCCCACCGGGCGAAGGCGTCGTTGATCGCATTCGCGAGATCCAGGAAGGTGTGCGACGGTCCGACCGCGAAGACGCGGCCGGGCCACGGCCACAGCTGCTCCCCGCGCCCGCCGAGCAGCTCCACCGTCACCGACAACCACGTTCGTGCCATCTCCTGAGGATGGCATGCGGGCCGCAGCGCCGCCCGGCCGCAGCCGCAAACACAGCCACAGACACAGACACAGCGCGCCGTACAGCGATAGCCGATCGCGCACCTCTCAGAACGTTTGGCGGTGACGTGGCGGATCCGCCACCGTTCTGAGATTCCGCACTGTCTCTGGCAGATCGGCATGCTCGGCCAGTGCGGTGATCGAAGCAACCTCCGCCGACTGCCCTGTAGTAGCCGATTACCGAGCGGGTATTCGCGGCCGGTTTGGATCTGGAGATAGGTCCGAGAGACACGCCAGCACAACCGAAATCCGGTCTCGGCATGCACGTTCGGCACCGCCACACTCGAAATGTGGGTGCCGGCGTCGAGAGCGCACATGTAGGACCGCCCGGGGTCGAGTCGAGCGGGCCGGACAGGATGGGCCGACCGGCCCGGGGCCGCGTGCCGGGCTAGCCGAACGGATCGGCGGCGACACCGTCGAATGCGTCGTCGTCCGACTCGTCCTCGAAACAACCGTACGGGGCGCCGCCCGCGGTGTAGCCGACAACGAACATCCGCCGCTCGCCCACCATGATCCAATCGAACACCGATGCCGGTCCGTCCGTGGTGTCCGGCTGGTCGCGGCGCTTCCCGTACGCGTGCCGGCGTTGGCTGGTGCTCGGCTCACGGCCCACGAAGTCGGACGTTCCCCTCGACGTCGGGTTTGTCCGTGACAATCACATCGGTCCCGCGGCCACCGAGAAGTGGAAGTTCCCCGCACCCACGGACCGCTCGAGGGTCCGAATGACAGCAGCCGGATTGTCGTAGGGCCCGTTGAGGTAGAACGGCCGACCGT
>SEEV01000363.1 GCA_004211695.1 Rhodococcus sp. (in: high G+C Gram-positive bacteria) | reverse complement strand
GGCACGTCCCGCACGTGCTGGTGGAACCCGGGGTGCGAACCGGTGTTCCGCTGCTCGTCGACAACCCCAAGGAGGTGGGCGCCGACCGGATCGTGAACAGTCTTGCGGCGCATCACCTCCTTGGGGTTGTCGACGAGCAGCGGAACACCGGTTCGCACCCCGGGTTCCACCAGCACGTGCGGCACGTGCCCCCAGTACCGCGTGAGCATCACGCGGATCTCCCGCAGCACCGACGGCACCGTCGACAGCGCGGACACACCGGTGATCTGATCGGCGTGCCGGCCGAGAAGACCCCGGAAGATGAGGGCCAGTTCGTCGGCCGTCATCCTCGCGTCGGTGCGCATCCGCCAGTCCTGCACCAACTTCGAGTGTTCACCGGTACCGGTGAACAGTCCGAGAACGATGTTGGTGTTCCGGACGTCGACGGTGAGGAGCATGGATTACACCAGGCTGGATTCGCGCTCGGCGTCGAGCGTCGACAGCATGCGCGGGGTGATCAGACCGGAGCCCTCCGGCGCGTAGGCCGGGTCGGCGCCGAGTTCGACGGGCTTGTTGGCGGCGTCGACGAACACGACACGCGGCTCGTAGTCGCGCACCTCCTGCTCGTTCATGACGCCGTAGGCGATGAGGATGACGAGGTCGCCGGGCTTGACCAGATGCGCAGCCGCACCGTTGATTCCGATGACACCGCTCCCCCGCTCGCCGGCGATGACGTACGTCTCGAGCCGCGCGCCGTTGTCGATGTCGACGATGCATACCTGCTCGCCCTCGAGGAGGTCGGCGGCGTCCATCAGATCCTGGTCGACCGTCACCGAACCCACGTAGTGCAGGTCGGCGTGCGTGACGGTGGCGCGATGGATCTTCGACTTCATCATCGTGCGAAACATGTTCCGGTCCTTACTCTTCTAGCGGGAAAGAAGTTCGTCTGTCGCCGACGCGTCCGACGCCTCGGTGTCACGTTCCAGGAATCCGGTGCCGACGGCGACACCGACGTTGTCGATCAAGCGGGTGGTCCCGACCCGGGCGGCGACGAGCAGCCGGCCGTCGCCCCGCTCGGGGGCGGGGCCGAGATCGACGCCCCGCACTTCGAGGTAGTCGACGTCGACCTCCGGCGTCGACGCCAGCACCTCGCGCGCGGTGGCCAGGATCGCCTCGGCGCCACCGGCGGCGGCGTGCGCCCCCGCGATCAGTGCCGCGGACAGCGTCGTCGCCGCGTTCCGCTGCGCCTCGTCGAGGTAGCGGTTCCGCGAGGACAGCGCGAGTCCGTCGTGCTCACGGACGGTGGGCACACCGAAGATCCGGACGTCGAAGTTCAGGTCGGTCACCATCTGCCGGATCAGCGTCAGCTGCTGGTAGTCCTTCTCACCGAAGTACGCGACGTGCGGCGCGGCGATCTGCAGCAGCTTGGCGACCACGGTCAGCATGCCGGCGAAGTGCGTCGGCCTGGACGCGCCCTCGAGTTCGGCGCCGAGCGGTCCGGGATGGATCGTCGTCCGCGGGCCCGCCGGATACATGGTGGCCGCGGTGGGTACGAACGCCAGCTCGACTCCTGCCTCGCGCAGCAGGTCGAGGTCGGCGTCCAGGGTGCGCGGGTAGGCATCGAGGTCCTCGCCCGCACCGAACTGCAACGGGTTGACGAAGATCGAGACGATCACCACCGCGCCGGTGAGCTTGGCCTGACGGACCAGCTCCAGGTGTCCCGTGTGCAGGGCACCCATCGTCGGCACGAGCGCGACCTGACGGCCGACACCGCGCAGCGCCTTCGAGACCCGCGTCAGAATCTGCGGGTCGTGGTGCACGGTCAGTTCGCCGCGCTTGTATCCGCCTTGCAGATCGCTCACGGAACTCACCTCCGGTCTTCCAGGATGTCGAGCAGTTCGGTTGACGCGCCGGCGCGTTGCGCCGACCTCAGCGAGAGGGCGCGGTACCCGGCCGCGATCTGCGGATCGACTTCCTCGAGGACCCGCAGATGGGTGGCCACCGCCTCGGAGTCGCCCCGCGCGACTGGCCCGGTGAGTGCCGCAGGCCCGCGCCGCAGGGCGTTGTCGAGTGCCGCCGAGAGCAGCGGCTGGAGAACACGTTCGGCCAGACCGTTGGGCTCGTCGCCGATCAGTTCCTGACCGAGCAGTTCCTGGCCTTCGAGCGCGACCCTCAGAGCGGCGACGGCGTCGACGACGAGCGTCACGAGATGATTGCTGCCGTGGGCGAGAGCGGCGTGGTACAGCGGCCGCATGTCCTCGCGGACCCGGACGGGTTCACCGCCGATCTCGAGGACCAGCGACTGCCCGATCGCGTAGCCGATGTCGTCGGCGGCGGTGACGCCGAAACACGCCGATGCGAGACGCACGGTGTCTTCGTCGTGCCCGGTGAACGTCATCGCCGGGTGGATCGCGAGCGGAACGATGCCCTGCTCGGTGAGTGGATCGAGGATCCCGATGCCGTTCGCGCCGGACGTGTGGGCCACGATGGCGCGGTTCGGCACCGCGCGGGTGGAGGCCAGCCCCGCGATCAGCGACGGCAGTTCGGCGTCGGGGACGGCGAGAATGAGCAGTTCGGAGCGGGCGGCGACCTCCGCCACCGGCAGGATCTCGGTCTCGGGGAGCCGGGTGCGTGCCCGGTGACGTGACGTGTCGGAGACAGCCGAGCAGGCGACGACCACGTGACCTGCCCGCTCCAACGCGGCACCGATAGCTGTACCGACCCGGCCGGCGGAGACGATTCCTACCGTCAATCTCGCAGGCGCAGGGCCATTAGTGATCCCGAAAGAGGTCACCTTCGTCCTCTCATTCGTTCCAGTCCCGCTCGGCGGGTACCAGACGTTCCAGGTGAGGATAGCCCGGGTCGGACGCACCCCGCCATGCGCCGGCGGAGTGATATATGCCTCACACCGTGCGGGTTGTCCCGGGCGCGTCCGGCCCTATTCGGCGCGGCGCCGCCGGCCGCCGGAGCCCTGGGCGGACCCCGACACCGACTGCATGTCGGCCATGATCTCGGCGACGGACCGCCCGTTCGAGTGCGCGCCGGACGGTTCTTCGTCCTCGGACGCCCGTCGGCGTCCCCGACGCCCCTCGGGCTCGGGCTCCGGTTCCAGTTCGGGCTCGACCTCGATCTCGGGCTCGACCTCGATCTCGGGTTCGGGCTTCGGCTCGGGCTTCGGCGCGCGTTCGGGCGCCACCTCGGCGACGGGCTCCGGTTCCGGCTCGACCTCGATCTCGGGTTCGACACGGCCGGCGTCCACGGGCTCCACGATCGACGTCTCGGCAGTGACCGGGTCGTCGTCCGGATTCGCGAACGGTTGAGCCTGCTGGGCCGCACCGCTCTGGTGCCCGGCCCCGGCGGCGTGTCCCGCACCCGGGATGTACAGGCCGGACGCGGCAGGCTGATAGCTGCTGTACGAGCCGCCGGCGAGTTCCTGCACACGCGTCGAATCCGCACGCAGCGCGATCCGTTCGGTCGGCATCGCGCCGTCGAACAGGGCCTCGAGATTCTTGCGGAGCGAGGAGAGCTCGGCGCGCAGCGCGGCGAGTTCCTCGGCGTCGGCGCGCACCTCGCTGCGCACCCGCTTCTCCACGGTGAGTTCGTATTCGCGCCGCGCCGAGATCTCCCGCTCGAGCTGCAACTCGTAGACGGTCTGCAGATCGTTGACCTTCGCCTTGTCGAGCGCCGACTCGCGCCGGTACTTCGTCATGGCGATGGCGCCGACCGTGGCAGCCCAGAGTGCTGCCACCAGGCCCACTCTCAGGAGTTGGACGCTGTCGCTGAAGATCAGGAAGAGGGACGCGATCACCGCGAGGGCCAGCAACCCCGCAACGATCATCTGGCTCGCGCTGCGCTTGTTGCGGCGCGCAGACTTGAGGCGACCAGGATTCGTCATGGTGCCAGGGTACTTGGCCCACAAGGGTGCGCCGCGCATCCATCGGACCTGCGGCGATCTTTCATGCCCTAATGCGCCGGCTCGTCGGAGGGGTCGTCGGGGGTGCGGCAGCAGTGTTCCAGCCACAGTGCGGCGCCGACGAGCGCCAATGCGGCGACGAGACCCACCCACGCTCCGGGACTGTCCGAGACCGCGGCCCGGAGCACGGAACGTTGCGGAAGCAGGTACAGCAGGAAGCCGCCCCACACACCGGCCGTCGCGGCACCGACGAGCGCGGATGCCTTGGCCAGCGCCGCCACTCGGGCGGCGGTGATCGGGTGCAGCTGACGCGGGCCGTCGCCCACCTGATGATTGCGGACCCGGGATCGCACCATGAACGCGAGAACGACCTCGATCAGCGCCACCGGGTACAGCGACGCCCCGGCGTACACGGGAATGGGCGGAAACGATCCGTAGAAGACGCGGACGAGAATCCAGGTGGCGGCGACGGCGAGTGCGGCCAGGAACAGCAGATCCCAGATGCGGGTGGGTTTCATCGTGCCCGTCGGTTCCGGTTTCATCGCGACCGCCGGTTCAGAACCAGTTCCGTCCGGTGCACACCGGCCCGTTCGTCCTCGTCCAGCAGCGCCAGCAGCGCGTCCACCCGGGTGCTCGCCCCGTCGACGGGCAGCACGGCGTCGGGGTCGACATCCAGCCACGGAATCAGCACGAAGGCGCGTTCGTGTGCACGCGGGTGCGGCAAGGTCAGGTCGGGGTCGTCGCTGCGGACGTCGCCGCACGTGACGACGTCGACGTCGAGCGTGCGCGGGCCCCACCGCTCGGTGCGCACCCGGTCGGCGGCGGTCTCGAGTTCCTGCCCGCGCCGCAGCCAGCCGTAACCGTCGAGTGCGGGGTCGTCGACCACGACGACCGCGTTGAGGAAGTCCTGCTGCTCCACACCGCCCCACGGTGCCGTCGAATACACCGCGGAGACGGCTACGACCGCGTCACCCAACCCGTCGACGACGGACTGCAGATGGGCGAGGCTGTCGCCGACGTTGGACCCGATCGACAACACCGCGCGGCTCATGGCCTCGACCTGTGCGCAACCACCGCCACGTCCGCGAAGGTCAGCGGGATCGGCGCGGACGGCTTGTGCAACACCACCTCGGTGCTCCGGACGCGAGGGTCGGTCATCACGCCGTCCGCGATCTCCGCGGCCACGGTCTCGATGAGGTCCCGCGACGGTCCGGCGACGATCGCGGCCGCGCGCTCGGCCAGCCCGCCGTAGTCCAGGGTGTCGGCGAGGTCATCCGACGCGGCCGCGGCAGCCAGGTCCATCCAGACGGTGATGTCGACGAAGAAGTCCTGACCGTCCCGCTTCTCGTGTTCGAAGACACCGTGGTTGCCACGAACCTTCAAGCCGCGCAACTCGATTCGATCATTCACGTTCGGCTGCACCCTTTGCCCAGGCCTCGGCCACCGCGATGGCGTCGAGGGACGCCTGCGCGTCGTGCACGCGCACTCCCCACGCGCCGTGCGTCGCGGCCAGCGCCGACACGACCGCAGTCGCGGTCTCCCGGCCCGCGGGTGGTCGGGGTTCACCGTCCGCATCGGCCAGCAGCGAACCCAGGAACCGTTTGCGGGACGCGCCGATCAGGACGGGAAAGCCCAGCTCGTTGAACTCGGGCAGCGCCTTCAGCAGCGCCCAGTTGTGGTCGGCGTTCTTCGCGAACCCGAGACCCGGATCCAGCACCAGCGAAGCAGTATCCACCCCCGCCTTCACGGCCAGGTCCACCTGCGTCATCAGTTCGTCCCGGACCTCGCGGACCACGTCGTCGTAATGGTCCGCAGTGCCGCGGTGCACGTAATCGCTGGCCGAACGCCAGTGCATCAGGATCCACGGGACCCCGGCGTCCGCGACGACCGAGGCCATCGCCGCATCCGCCCGACCGCCGGCGACGTCGTTGATGATCGACGCGCCCGCCTCGATCGCGGCCTCCGCGACGGACGCCCGCATCGTGTCGACACTGACGCAGATGCCCTCGGCCACCAGGTCAGCGATCACCGGCGCGACCCGCCCGGCCTCGACGTCGGGATCGACCCGTGCCGCGCCCGGCCGGGTCGACTCACCGCCGACGTCGACGATGTCGACGCCGAGACGCTTCAGGTCGAGACCGCGCTGCAGCGCCGCGTCCCGATCGAGGAAGCGTCCGCCGTCGGAAAAGGAATCGGTGGTGACGTTCAGGACTCCCATCACCACGGTTCGGCCTGGCGAGGGCAGCTCGATCACGGTCACTTCCGCAGAATAAGGTCCAGAGCCTCGGAACGTGAGGCCGCGCTGGACTGGAGCAGACCACGCACCGCGGAGGTGGTGGTACTCGCACCGGGCTTGCGGATTCCCCGCATCGCCATGCACAGGTGCTCGGCCTCGATGACCACGATGGCGCCGCGCGGATCCAGCTTGCGCATCACCGCATCGGCGATCTGGCTGGTCAGACGCTCCTGGACCTGCGGACGCTTGGCGTACAGGTCGACGACGCGGGCCAGCTTCGACAACCCCGTCACCTTGCCCGTCTTGCCGGGGATGTACCCGACGTGGGACCGACAACCGAAACTCCTCCAGTACCGGGACCGATCGTCCCGAAGCAACAGCCTAGTGTCGGGCGGATCAGTTCGATCCGTCCGGTCCTTTCCAGGCCCTCGTCTGCGCGTCGTCGTCCCCGGTACCGCGCTGCTCGTGCGGCGGGTTCCACTGGTTCCCCGGACCCTGGTTACCGGGGTACTGACCCTCCGGATTCTGGTTGCCCGGGTCTCGGGGCGGCCAGCCCGGAGCAGACCATCCGGCGGGTGCGCCGTAATCCGGACGCGGCTGCGTCATCCCGCCCTGCGGCCGGGTCGGCGCCGGCTGCGAGTAGCCGTTGGCGGGCGCCGGCTGCGGGTACTGCTGCTGCGGTGGAGCCTGCTGCGACTGCTGTTGCGCGAACACCGGTTCGGGCTGCTGGGGCCACGGCTCGCCGCGCTCGACCGCGAGTTCCCGCGGCGTCTTGACCGGCGGCTTGTCGGACGGGGTCCGGTGGCCGAAGTCGTTGAACGCCGTGATCCGGGGGCGCTTCTCCACACTGTGGAAGATCTTCTCGAGGTCCTTGCGGGTGAGGGTCTCACGCTCGAGGAGCTCGGTGGCCAGGATGTCCAGCACGTCCCGGTATTCGTTGAGGATGGCCCACGCCTCGGTGTGCGCGGCCTCGATGAGGTTGCGGACCTCTTCGTCGATCTCGCGCGCGACCTCGTGGGAGTAGTCGGACTGCTGACCCATCGAGCGACCCAGGAACGGGTCGCCGCCCTCCTGGCCGTACCGCACCGCACCCAGCCTGGCGCTCATGCCGTACTCGGTGACCATCGACCGGGCGATCTTCGTCGCCATGTCGATGTCGGAGGACGCACCGGTGGTCGGCTCGTGGAACACGAGCTCCTCCGCCGCGCGGCCACCCATCGCCATGACGAGCCGGGCGATCATCTCGGACCGCGTCATCAGCCCCTTGTCGTCCTCGGGCACCGTCATCGCGTGACCGCCGGTGCGGCCGCGGGCGAGGATGGTGACCTTGTAGACGGGCTCGATGTCGGGCATCGCCCACGCGGCGAGCGTGTGCCCGCCCTCGTGGTACGCGGTGATCTTCTTCTCGTGCTCGCTGATGATGCGGCTCTTGCGGCGCGGACCACCGACGACACGGTCGACCGACTCCTCGAGCGCGGCCTCCGTGATGACGGTGCCGTTCTCGCGGGCCGTGAGCAGCGCGGCCTCGTTGATGACGTTGGCCAGATCGGCACCCGACATTCCGACGGTGCGCTTGGCCAGGCCCTCGAGGTCGGCGTGCTGATCGATCGGCTTGCCCTGCGAGTG
>SEEV01000889.1 GCA_004211695.1 Rhodococcus sp. (in: high G+C Gram-positive bacteria) | reverse complement strand
TCAACGCAGATTTGCCGGTTGGCGACAACCTGCACGACCACCTCTTCGTCCCCCTCTCGTTCAAGATGAAATCAGCGTTGCGCAAGCCGACGGCGCCGTACTTCATGCGTGGACTGGCGGCTGAACGGGTTCGTCCGGGATCGTCGTGGGCGGCTGGTTCCTCATTCGAATCAGTCGCATTCGTGCGCACCTCGCGTGCGCATGAGATTCCCGACCTGCAACTACTCAGCCTCTACTGGGTATATCCGTCGCCGAATCAAGACTCCGACAAGCGAGTCATTCCTGCTACCAAAAAACCAGGTCAAAGCGTCTTCCCAGCGCTCATCTACCCGGAGAGCCGGGGGACCGTTCGGTTGGCCTCGGCAGATCCGACGGCCGCACCACTCATCGATCCGGCGTATCTGACGGCACCCAAGGACGCCGAGGTGCTTCTAGAGGGCATCAACATGGTCCGCGAGATCATGGCGGGAACCGGCGACAACGAGGGCGAACTTATTCCGGGTGCGAAATTCACCGACGAAGCAGCGTTGCGCGAAGAGCTGCCGAATCGCATCCACACCGTCTATCACCCGGTCGGGTCGGTCCGCATGGGTGTCGACGAGCGAGCGGTCGTGGACCCGCAGCTTCGAGTGCGCGGAATCGACGGACTGCGAGTCGCCGACGCGTCGATCATGCCGAGTGTGACTGGTGGCAACACCAACGCGCCCGCGATCATGATCGGCGAGAGGTGCGCAGACCTGATTCTGCACGGCTGAGGGTCAGCGCTCGCTTATCGCCCGGTCGATTTCTTGTGAGAGGACATCGCCAGCCGACTCCCAGGCAATCGGGCGGATCCATTCCTGAGCGTCGAGCTCGCGCACCAGGTAGCCGAGGTCTGTGAGTCGCTTGCACGCGCTATCGAGCTGGAACCGAGTGGCGTACCGGAACACGAACCCTGTCTGCAGGAGCGTCCAGTCAAACCGTTGCCGCTGGTCATCGAACAGTTCCCGCTCCGTCGGATCGAACACCACGGTGCGCGCCATCTACCGAGCGTATGCGTATCCGACCGCAACCGATCGAGGTCGGTGACCGGTCAGCGATCCGCTTTCGGGACGAGTGCCGACCACTGCCGGACATGCGCTGGGACGCCGATCTCGTTCCGGTGATGGTTCCCTTCCGTACGCACATCCGCTTGGCGTTGTGGACCGGCCCTCGGTGTGGCCTGACCGATGATTTTTCCGCGCCGTGCTGGTCTGTACACCGAGTACCGACTCACGGGAGGCTGACACCATGAGGAAACTGACCTTCGCCATGAACGTGAGCCTGGACGGTTACATCGCCGCGCCCGGCGACGACCTCGGCTGGAGTGTGCCGAGCGACGAACTGTTCCAGTGGTGGTCCGACCGGGTGAGG
>SEEV01000888.1 GCA_004211695.1 Rhodococcus sp. (in: high G+C Gram-positive bacteria) | reverse complement strand
TTCGAGGCCCAGGCACGCCAGGTGTTCCGCAACATCGAAAAGATCCTGCACCAGCACGGCGCCTCGATGTCGTCGGTGGTCAAGCTGACCGCCTACCTGGGCAACCGCGACGACTTCGAGACGTTCAAGAAGGTCCGCGCCGAATTCTTCACCAGCCCCTGGCCCGCGGTGACCGCGGTACAGAACTCGTTCCTCGTCGAGGGCATGCTGTTCGAGGCGGACGCCGTCGCCGTCGCCGGTGGCCGGCGAGTCCTCGCCGACACCGACGCACACTGAACCTCCGTGGACTCCATTCCGCTGAACCCGCAGACTCCACCCACGCGAGACAGACTGGTCCTGGTCACCGGTGTCGAGCACCCTGAGGGCGCCTGTGCCGCACGCACTCTCGGCGCGCACGGATTCGACGTCGTCGCACACAGTTTCACTCCGGAGGCGGCCGAACAGATCGCCCAGGACATCGTCGGCGTCGGTGGCCGCGCAACCGCCGCCGTCGCCGATCTCACCATCCACGGGGAGGTCGACCGGCTCTTCACCGGCATCGAAGACACCCGCGGCCGTGTCGACACCGTCATTCACGCCGCCTGGATCCCCGGGCCCGAATCCACCGGCACATCGCTCCAGTCGATCCATCCCCACGACTGGGACCGATTCCTCCACGCTCACCTGCGGATGTTGTTCACCACCGTGCGCCGGGCGATGCAGTCGATGAATGACCCCGACCGCGCAGGATCCGTCGTCACCGTCGTCGGCGTGGACCGAGCAGCCGGCGAAACACGGGATTCCACCCTGGCGCGTCAGGTGATCGACGGTGCGATCGAGGCGTTCACCGCTGCAGCGGCCGACGACGTCAGCGCACGCACCGTACAGGTCAACACCATCCGCTTGGTCGACGAACTCCCGTCACCCGAACTCATGGACGAGCACATCACACCGGATTTCGAAAGGGCCCTCGTCCTTCTCGCCGACCCCGCCCACCACAGCTGGTCCGGCAAGGTGCTCTCCGCACCCGCACCGGCCACCCGGTTCGCCCCTGCGCTGAAGCCACCACCGATTCCCGCCCACCCACCTTTTGGAGTAACAGCCGTGACTGTCGTGTCCGAATCCACCACACCGCAGAAGGTCGAGCTGACGGAGGAGGAAATCTTCGCCGGGCATCTCGGCGGCAAGTTGTCCGTCGAGCTGACCGCCCCGCTCGACACCCAGCGGGACCTGTCGATCGCCTACACCCCGGGTGTCGCGCAGGTTTCCCGCGCGATCCACGCCGACGAGACCCTCGCCGACGAGACCCTCGCCGACCGGTACACCTGGACCAGCCGCCTCGTGGTCGTCGTCTCCGACGGCTCCGCGGTGCTCGGCCTCGGCGACATCGGCCCCCGCGCATCACTTCCCGTGA
>SEEV01000887.1 GCA_004211695.1 Rhodococcus sp. (in: high G+C Gram-positive bacteria) | reverse complement strand
TCACCAGTGAAGAGTCCCGCGAACTCGCCGCCGCACTGGCCAACGACGATCACGCCCGCGTCGTCGCGTTGCTCGAGCGGCACGCCACCCTCGACTACCCCGAAAACAAAGGCTTCGACACGTACAGCGATCAATTCGGATTCCACTTCGACCGCATCGACTCCGTCCACATCGACTGGATCTGATCTCAGCCGGACCGAACCACGGGCGGACAAGTCGTTTCCCCCAGGTCAGCGTCGCGGAATCGGTGCTATTACAGGGTGGTATCTCGTTTAGCACGCGCAATGCCGGAAGCTCGGTGGGGTCGGGTAGCAGGAACCCCTTCGGCAGACAGCTGTCGTCTTCAGCGCTGTCTGAAAAGTGTCTCGATGAGCGCGGTGGCCGATGCGGTCTTCGCCGCGGTTTTCGTGGTCGCATCGGCGGTTGCGGTGTGGCCGGCGAGGCGCACGGTGGCGGTGAACCGAGGTGCGTGCGCGGGCCCCTCCGTGCAGAAGTTCCACTCAGGTGAGGGCTGGTTGTTGTTCTGGGCGAGACTCATCAGCCAGGCGGTGGGGTTGGACAGTGCCTTGGACTTCTTTGCCCCGTCCAGATTCAGGGTGACCGGCGCGGTCGTACGGTGCGGTTCCGCGGACGGAGCGGGCCCGGGATCCTCAGAGACCATTGGGGGAGTCGTGGGCTGCGGGGATGGCGCGGTGTTCGGCCATTCCGGCTCCGTGTCGGGGTGGTCGGTGCCGGTCAGCTGCGCACGCACTGCCGCCCAAAGAGCGGCTTGTTCGGCCGGCTTCTTCGCGGCCGCCGTGGCCCATGGCCCGCGGATACTCAGGTGGGTGGCGCGGGCCGTGAATAGTGGGTTGTGGTCGGCGCCGTTGCGCCGGATCTCCACGTCGGTGGGCGGTTGGTTGGGGTGGGCCTGCCGCCACACCGACACCACACTGGGGCCCATCTCCGGATGAGTGTCGGCGAGGGTGTCCAGGACTCGGAGTTGGATGGGAAGCCAGGTGGGGTCGGCGGCGTCGATCAGGACCGCGACGTCCGGGACGGTCAGCAGGTCGGCGTCGACGCGGCGCGCGAGCTCGGAGGCGAGTTCGGCCCGAAGTGGTCCGGCGGCTGCGGATTTGAGCACCTTGTGGAAGGTGCGGGCATCGAGCGTGGTGAGATCGCGTGCGGCCTCTTGGGCGACGACGCGTTGGTCGGCGTGTTTGAAGTGATTCTTCTTCGCCTCCCGGGCGGCGCGGCTGCGCCGGTTCAGGTCCGCGCCGAGGGCGGCGAGCTGCTGTTGACCGTCTCTTGGGATGACGACCACGGGGTGGTGAATCGTCACTGGGTTTGCCGATGGGGTGGTCGGCACCGGGGTGTGGGTTGCTCTTGATCGTCTGCACCGTCAGTGTGACGA